>JBGMRO010000453.1:0-3894 GCA_048061555.1 Thiohalomonadales bacterium
GAGACGATGCATCCGTGGTAATCGTTGGCGAGGACGTGGGTAGCAATGGCGGTGTATTTCGCGCCACTGTAGGATTGCAACAGCGTTATGGCGCAGAACGTGTCATCGACGCTCCCTTGGCAGAGACCTTGATCGCTGGCATGTCCATCGGCATGTCAATAGAAGGTTTGCGCCCGGTATTCGAAATCCAATTTATGGGTTTCATTTATTCAGCGCTCGATCAAATTATTAGTCACGCCGCACGCATGCGCAATCGTACGCGGGGTCGTCTAAGCTGTCCGCTGGTACTACGTGCACCATACGGCGGTGGCATACACGCACCGGAGCATCACTCGGAAAGTACCGAGGCGTTATTCGCGCATATGCCGGGTATCCGCGTTGTTATTCCTTCCTCACCGTCTCGGGCCTATGGTCTATTATTAGCGGCCATTCGCGACCCTGATCCCGTAGTGTTCTTGGAACCCAAGCGGGTCTATCGATTATTAAAACAAGACATCAGTGACAGTGGCGAGGCACTCCCACTGGATGTTTGTTTTACCCTACGAGAGGGCACGGATATCACGCTAGTCACTTGGGGTGCGATGGTACACGAGGTCACACAGGTCGCCGAGCAATTGGCCGATGAAGGCGTAAGCGCCGAGGTCATTGACGTCGCCACGATTAAACCCCTGGATATCGATACCATATTAAGCTCGGTGGAGAAAACCGGCAAATGCGTCATTGTACATGAGGCCGCCAAGACCTGTGGTGTCGGTGCCGAGATTGCCGCGCAGCTCGCTGAGCGTGGTTTATTGTACTTGATGGCTCCCGTCATACGCGTATGTGGTTATGATACGGTCATGCCATTGTATCGACTCGAACAGGAGTATATGCCGAGCACCGCGCGCATTATGGCGGCGGTCAAAAAAACCCTGGAGTACACATGAATATTTTTAAGCTGCCCGACCTGGGCGAAGGCCTAACCGAGGTAGAAATCATAGAGTGGTTGGTCTCGGTAGGCGATGAGGTCGACGTCGATCAAGCCTTAGTCTCGGTGGAGACCGCCAAGGCTATTGTCGAAATTCCTAGTCCTCAGAAGGGAAAGATTTTCAAACTCTACGGCGACGAAGCTGACATCGTGCAAGTCGGTGATCCGTTCATCGAATTCGAAGGCGATGCCCAGACCTCTGCGAAAACACCGGCAGTGCGTAAAGATAGTGGTACGGTCGTGGGTGAAGTCGTGGTGGGCAAAGAGGTCATCAACGAGCAAGCCACCTCGGTGGGCCAGACCGCCTCAGGCATCAAGGCGACCCCGGCGGTTCGCGCGCTAGCTAGGCGCCTAGATGTAGATTTGTCGGTGGTTACACCGAGCGGCCCACAGCAAACTATTATCGCTAGCGATGTGCAACGCGTCGCAAAGATCTTTGAACAAGTCGGCCCGTTGCAGCCCTTGCGTGGCGTGCGCAGGGTCATGGCCAATAGCATGGCTCGCGCCAATGCCGAGGTGGTACCCGTGACCATCTATGACGATGTCGATATCGACTTATGGAAGGCGACAGGTGACATCACCCTGCGACTCATCCGATCAATAGTTCGCGCTTGCGAGGCAGAGCCATCACTCAACGCCTGGTACGATAGTCATGCCATGGGCCGCAGGCTATTAAAAAAGATAGACTTGGGTATCGCCGTAGATACCCATGATGGTTTATTTGTGCCCGTGTTACGTAATGCCGGTGAACTCGCTACCAAGGCATTACGCGAAGAATTAAATGCGATCAAGACCTCGGTACAAACGCGTGATATTCCACCTGAGAATATGCGCGGTTATACATTTACCCTATCAAATTTTGGAATGTTCGCCGGTCGCTACGCCAACCCGATCGTAATGCCACCCTCCGTGGCCATACTCGGCGCAGGCTGCATACGTCAACAGGTTGTGGCAGTTGATGCGCAAGCAGTCGTGCACTGGGTATTACCTTTGTCCCTGACCTTTGATCATCGTGCAGTCACCGGCGGTGAAGCGACGCGTTTTGTAGCGGCCTTGTTGAAGGACTTGGTATTGGGGGAATAGGTATTGGTGGATGGGCTTTTGCTGATGTACCTTGCTTGAAGGAAATGGAAGAAGGCGGTGGGGTCACATTTTTCGCTCCTGTTAGATCTACGTCGCCTACCATGACAGTGCCCTTTGTTAACGGTTATGCAGTCTTATTAATGTTTGTTAATTCCGGCATCACCAAACGATGAGCCTGCTTGCCTTCACTGTCTGTAGACAGTATCTGTCGACCTTCTTTCACCTCTTCAGAAGCCCAGCCAAGTAACGACAGCGCAACACGAGCTAGATCTGTTGATTTAGATATTCCCAGTCGTTTTTCTAATTGATTCAAGAAGTTTGAGTCTAACGACACTCTTACTTCCGTCTTTTTTTGTTGGTTAGCCATGATTTAACTCCGCTGTTTATCCGTAATTTATCCAATTATAGTGGATAAATTATGGTCCAACAATGTGTTCCAGCGGACAGTGCACATTATTGTAGACTAGATGGGGTTGACTGTTTTTGTAAATATCTTATTGGTGTATCCTTAATTATAATGTATATTCGGAATTGTTAAGTTTTTTGACTGGATAATAGCCAGCATGTTTTTCTCGAATCTTGTTATCAAGCGAATCCAAGGGACTAATGATGGATACTCCCGGTGTATTCAAGACATGCGTATAGATCATAGTCGTCGAAACATCCGCATGCCCCAATAGTTCTTGCACACTACGTATATCGTATCCTGACTCTAACAAGTGTGTTGCAAACGAGTGCCGCAAGGTATGACAATTGACTCGCTTATTGATGCCCGCGTTTTGTGTTGCTATTTTAATATGACGCTGCAAAGAACTTTCATGCATGTGATGCCGGCGTGTTTTTTTAGACCTAGGATCAACGGATAGTCTCGAAGAGGGAAATAAGTATTGCCAAGCGAGCTCCTTATTTGCGCTAGGATATTTTCTGGCCAAAGCGGCCGGTAGATATACCTCACCAAACCCTGCGATTAAATCATTTTGTAAAGTTTGTTTGACAAATTTTATTTGATCATGCAGTCCCTTGTGCAGACATTTTGGTAACGGAACGATACGATCTTTATTTCCCTTGGCGTTGCGCACAAAAATTTGCTGATACTCAAAATCGATGTCATGTACACGCAGACGAATGCATTCCATTAAACGCAATCCGCCACCATACAACAAATTAGCCATCATTTTATGGATATCGTCGTCCAGACTCGCGAATAATTTCGCGACTTCCTGACGCGAGAGTACCACGGGTAAACGACGAGGTTTTTTGGAATGGGAGAAATGACTCAATTCGCCGAGATCAATATTCAATACTTGTTTGTAGAAAAATACTAGCGCACATAGCGCCTGACTTTGAGTGCTTGCAGCGACCCCACGACGAGTCACTAAATAATCAAGAAATCCAGCTACCTTGTGTCCATCTAGTGTTATAGGATCGGCCATGGAATGAAAAAGTAGAAAACGAGAGAGCCACGATAAATATGCGTGTTCAGTACGAATCGAATAATGCTTAGATCGAATCCTGACGATTAATCCTTCAAAATAATCTGGATACATCAATCGTGCGTTTTCGAGTGCACCTTTGTCTCCATTCTTATAGGTCCCGACAGGATCTACAGCAGGTTGAGAGTAATCTCGGGCAACGGTGGCATGAGAGTCCGGCAACTGAGTAGCGGCGGCGATCCAAAACTCCCAGGGGAAACTATCTGCCCACGTTGGTGAAATAATCTCCACAAACAGAATCTTTAATGCCTCAATCATCTGTTTAAAGCGCCAATCCGTCAGCCTTCGAATTCGGCCTAAATCCCTGAGATAATTCTCCAATGTTATCGCAGAATGGTTTGCTAGACGCAG
>JBGMRO010000454.1:0-3877 GCA_048061555.1 Thiohalomonadales bacterium
GGCTTGACGCCCATCTTATTTAAAGCCATCATTTAAAAATGGTGGATAAAAATAGATTTATCGCGGAAAAAATTAATCGGTTACTGGATTTGTTTCCGGTAGTTGCGGTGATTGGTGCTCGGCAAAGTGGTAAATCTACCCTGGTAAAAAATCTTCGTCCGGATTGGCATTATTATGATTTGGAAAGACAAGACGATTACCAGTTGATTAGTTCTGACCCGCAGGGGTTTTTTAGTCGGCGGCCTGATTGCACAATTATCGACGAAGCACAGCAATTTCCCGAAATTTTTCGCGTATTAAGAGGTGTGATTGATCTAGACCGGAAAGCGACGGGTCGATTTTTGCTAACAGGTTCAAGTTCTCCCGATATTGTTCGAGGCCTATCCGAAAGCCTTGCGGGGAGGATCGCGACTGTGGAGCTTTCGCCGTTTAAGGCGGTAGAATTTTTTGGTGGGGCATTACCGGAAGTCTACACGTTAATAACTAAATCTGACGTTGTGCCGAGCATGTTGACAACGATGAAGCCCGCCCTAGAATTACCTCAAGTCTACGATCATTGGTTAAATGGGGGGTATCCGGAACCTCGAATTAAAGCGTCGAAATCGCCCGAGTATCATGGCTTGTGGATGGATCAGTATTTTTCAAACTATATTCACCGGGATATCCAACGTCTTTTCCCGCGCATTGATGTACATAAATTTAGAATGTTTATTCAGGCGCTTTCTTACTATTCTGGTAGTATCATTAATTTCTCTACTATTGCACGTGCGTTGGATATTTCATCGGTCACTGTAAAGGAATACCTTGAGATTTTTCATCACACTTTTATTTGGCGAAATATTAGAAGTTATGAGAAGAACAGCTTAAAAAAAGTGCAGAAAATGCCGAAGGGGTATTTCCGTGATACGGGAGTGCTCCATCATTTGTTAAAACTCGATAGTGTTGATAATTTATTATTGCACCCATCGGCAGGCGGCTCGTTTGAGGCGTATATGGTGGAGGAAATAATCCGCGGCATTCAATGTACGATGGTGACTGGTATAGATTTTTATTTCTATCGCACGAAAGACCGTTCTGAAATTGATTTAGTCATTGATGCACCTTTTGGATTGATTCCTATTGAAATTAAACTTGGTTACAAAACTAGCCCACGTGCGCTTACCGCATTGCGACTATTTTTAGATGGCACTAGAGCGAAAATGGGAATATTAGTGAACAATGCCGATAAGATAGAAATGTTAACTGACAGAATTATTCAAATACCTGCACGATATTTTTAGTAGATTTTTTACTTATCAGATTGATTCATCAGGAATAATATTACGAGAAATTTCCTGTTCATGATAAGTGTTTCTTGGAATTATTTATTTTCCCGAAGATTTGCTGTTGTTATTTTGCACAATTGGACTATAATTATCTGTACGTCATATTGACGTACGTAATTCGGTAACCTAAGGATGTAATTATGGCCACCACACGCTTAGAGATGCGCGTTCCCCAAGAAATTAAGGAACTAGCCGAAAAATCTAGCGCCTTGTTAGGTAATGCGAGTCTGACGGAATTTGTCATACAAGCTATCAGAGAAAAAGCATCACGCGTGCTGACAGAAGCCAACGTGATTACGTTATCCAACCAGCAATTCGATGTATTTATGGCAGCCTGCGAACATTCAGGTAAGCCTAGTAAACAGCTGTTAGAGGCCGCTAAGACCTTTGATGACGCCGGATATAAATGAAACCGCTAAAACGGTTTGTACCACTTGATAAGTCCTTGCACGACCGCCCCGCTTTTGATTGTGGTAAAACAGCACTGAATCAATTTTTAGCTAAGCAAGCCGCCAAACACATGCAATTGGGAATTAGTGCGACTTATGTATTACCCACGAGCGGAAAAACAGAGAATAGTTTAAAAGCCATTGCCAGCTTCTATACCCTGTCCATGGGGGAAATATCACGAAATAGTCTTCCGAATACGAAGAAATTTCCACATTACCCGGTTCCTGTTATTGTACTGGCGCGATTAGCGGTGGACAAACAAATACAAGGTCGAGGATATGGAGATATCACACTCATAAAAGCGATTCGTCATTCCGCAAAAGTATCCAAGGCCCTACCGGCGTATGCCATTGTACTGGATATAAAAGATAAACAAGCTAGGCGTTTTTATGAGCGATTCCCAGATTTCAAACCACTCATGGATCAATCCACTCGGTTGTTCCTACCAATTAAAATAGCACAGAAAATATAAACTAAAGTGGAAACGTAAATTGGCTACATTACCATACTAAACCGAGAAAAACAGCTAGGTTTCTGGTCCCCACGGTCCTCCATTCCTGGTTCCCACGGTCCTCCGTGGGAATCCATACGGCGCTGACTAGTAAGATCATCGCTGATTTTGTAGCGAATAGCCCTACAAAGGTAGTGTTTGATATGATGTAATTCTTTTCATTCAAATAGTTTATATTTAGCTCATGCAGGTATTATATTATGGAGTCATTCGAAAAAAACTTATTTTTACAGTCAAAATATAGAATTACCGCTACCTTCTATGATTTACTGGATTATCCGTGGGAGCGAATATATAAACATTGGCGTCCCAGATTGGTAGGAGATTTACGAGGTAAAGTATTGGAAGCGGGGGTAGGTACCGGCAGAAATTTAAAATACTATCACGAAGATGTAGAACTAACGGGCATCGACCTAAGCCCACAAATGCTGCATAAAGCCGAGAAAAGAAAAGAAAACGCGCATTGCCAAGTCATATTGTTACAACAAGACGCGACCATTATGCAGGCGATCGAATCAGCCTCGTTTGATTGGGTTTTTTCAACATTTATGTGCTGTGTCATGCCTGACGACATACAAGAGCTCGCTATTGAGCAATTTGCCAGAGTGTTAAAAAAGGGCGGGCGGTTTCGGCTATTAGAAATCATATATTCGAAAAATGATAAAATAAGAAGAAGACAAGAATTATTTGCACCCTTTGTGGAAAAAATATACGGCGCACGATTCGACAGAAATACACTGCGTTATCTTGAACAATCAGATAAGTTTACCATTACCAAAACAACGTTTTTGAAAGATGATACGTATATGTTAGTTGAAGGAGTCCGTAAATAACGTTTTGCATAGTTTGCATTTTTTTTATTTTTTCTAGATAGTGTCCGTCCACAAACGAGGATATTTCTTCAAGATCAAGACGCATCGAATTTTTAAAGCGCAGCATATTAGTGTTTCTTAATCTGTGTGTCTTTACAGATATAGAAAGACTTATCTTAAGATACTAATATGTGAGCATTTAATCTTAAGATAAGTACTTCTAATTCTGCAGACAACGCCGAACAAGAATTACTAAAAATTCGACGCAACGCCGATATTGGAGAAATAGACCGTTTGTGGATGGGCACTAGATATCAACCCTCACAGTTACTTTCCTCCGTGTACTGAGAATATCGCATTTCCTAATTCTACTCTGGAGCTGTCTTTGTTTTTTATCCAGTACAATTAGTATGGATAATGCTGTATACGTCAAACCACCACTTCTTTTTAACTTATTTTGCATACACCGCCGTCCCTTCGGCCTTTTCAATCAGCCAAAAAAATCTGTTCAACTAATTCTACCGACGGAAGATACATGTTGGATTGATTAGTAACCGTCGTTCTATATTTTCGTGCATGAAAATTGCACTCGATTGCTCTTGCATATATTAGTTCAGAAAAAAAACCGAAAACTAACAACATAATTGAGGTAGACCTATGAATTGTACCGTTCGTTTTGGCCGTTGGAATATAATAAAACTTGTTTCATTCACTATCGCCGTATCGCTATTGGCTATATTGGGCGCATGTAGTAGTGGCAGTGGCGGAGGCGGAGGCGG
>JBGMRO010000455.1:0-3875 GCA_048061555.1 Thiohalomonadales bacterium
TGACAATCACCACAATTATCACTATAAAGAATACGCCCCTGGCCCACCCTATCTACCACGGTGATAGTCATAGTTTCACTATCACTGAGTGTCTTGGTTGAATCATCGGTCACGGTGAATTTCATATTGTAGTCACCCAGTGTCTGTACTGTAGTGTCTGGAGTCCAAATAAAACTTGCCGAGACTTGATCTGGGTTGGTCGAAAAAGTAGCCGGTGATGCTAAGCTAAGGGGATCGATTGCACCCGTTGCCGTAGCGCTAAATACTAGAGCGTCTCCATTGGGGTCGGTTGCGGTAATGTTTAATGTCAATTTAGTGCCTTGCAGCACGGTTATATCTCCAATTGCACTGAGTACGGGTGCGTCTGGTGAAGTCGGTGCTGGGTCTTTGCTGTCTGAACCGCAGGCGGTTAGTGCGGCAATCATTAGTGCGAGAAGTATAGGTTGTTTAATATTCATAGGTATCACGATATTTACATCCAAAATAAAGAGTTTGAGAGGCCACGGTAACAAGGGTACTGAAATAGGGAATTAAACCAGGTAGCTAACAATCATGTTTCTAATTACGAAATAGTGTTACTTGTGGTGTTGATTAGAGTCGAGTTTATAGGCAAGACTAAAACTAAGGCCAATGAGCAATGTGCTTCATCGAATATTTAGTATAACCACTATATAGGCTGAAAAATTAATTTGCAAGGGTAACTACTCATGCAGTCCCGGTAAAGCTTCATCTCTGCGTTCAAAAATGGTCATTTACACATGTAAACTCATATTTTTTGCCTTAATCTGCAGCTTTACCGGAACAGCCTGAGCAGTTACAACAAAGCAATATGCTACATAGTTGCAAATTTTATAGCTTGGGGTGTGTAGTTACCTATATCTTTTGAATTTGAACCGGCATTGTTTGGCGCCTTGAGGCTTGCTCCACACGAATTTGCACGAGAAATGCGCGTCGCTGCTGCCGTACAGTGGTACGCTCAAGGCGTAATATCTCAAGGTAAAGCAGCAGAATTTGCAGGAGTGACACGTTCCGAATTTTTAGAAGAGCTTCGAGTTAGAAAGGTTTCAGCATGCCAAGTCACAATCGAAGAGCTTCGTGACGAGATTCATGGGAAATAATTGCTGGGTAGTCAATTCCTCACCGCTGATTCTGCTTGTAAAAATAGGTTATGTTCACCTTATCGCTGATCTTGCTAACCGTGTGATTGTTCCGACGGCAGTAAAAAATGAGATTGGAGTCAAAGAGGATGGTAAAACAATCCTGGAGTTGTTGCGCGATGACAAGCGTTTCTTATTCGAGGATGATGAAGATGTGCACACCGCACTCTTGGCTTGGGATTTGGGGCTAGGCGAGACACAGGCTATCAATACCGCCATGCGTAAGGATGCCGAAAGAGTTGTTCTTGATGACATGGAGGCTAGGCGTTGCGCGAAGGTAATGGGGCTATCAGTAATTGGTATCCTGGGATTGGTGGCGAGAGCAAAACAACTTGGTTACATCGAACAGGCGGCCCCAATAATTGAATTGTGTGTCAGACCGGCATGTATGTGACAGTGGCGAGGTGCGCGCACTAGTTTATATCGGTATTGAAATAGGATGCATAAACAAAGAAACCGGTAATGCGTGTTTATTTTTATCTTTAACCTAGGACCTTTCACCTAAAATCTTGTACCTATGTTTTACCTTTTAACGTATTATTTTTTGAATCACGAATCACGAATCACGAATTGTCAATATGTCAATTTCGTGAGAAACTCGCGAATATGACATCTAAAAAAAGAAATATTTACTCTAAGTGTTTGAAATTATTGGAATGGTTTCCAGCTATCGTAATTCTTGGTGCGAGACAGGTTGGTAAAACGACCCTATCTAAGGAGCTTGGTGCGGGTTGGACGTAACTTGATCTGGAGCAACCAGAGGAAATAGATCGTCTTAGTTATGATCCCCAATTTTTTTTTTAGTGAACATCCCGATTATGTCGTTATTGATGAGGCGCAAGAGTACCCTGAAATATTTAAAATATTAAGGGGAGTGATTGATTCTAATCGGAGTAAAAATGGCCGTTTTATCATAACCGGATCAAGCAGCCCAGCGCTGATTAATAACGTATCTGAAACGCTCGCAGGTCGAATAGCGATTGTGGAGTTGGGTACACTTAAATGTAACGAACTCTATGAACTCCCTCTAAGTCCATTTTATTTCCTATTTGAGTCGCCATTAAGCCGTTCGCACGTAAAAGAATTATTAGGACAAGGACTCCCTCCGTTAATACGTAAACAAGTACATCATTCGTGGTTTTACGGCGGTTACCCTGAACCTATGTTGGGTAACAATGCAGAACGTCACGCGGTTTGGATGAAAAACTATAGGGATACCTATCTGAATCGAGATGTTGCAAAATTATTTCCAAAGCTAAACCGGCAGGCTTACAGACGTTTTGTAACAATGCTGTGTAAATTATCAGGAACGTTAATTAACAAAAGTCAGGTTGGTCGAGCGGTAGAGGCCAGCGAATCGACTATCCGGGATTACATGGAGATCGCAGATGGAACCTACATTTGGCGAACAGTTAATAGCTATGAATCGTCCGTTGCAAAGTCGATCACAAAAATGCCCAAAGGTTATATGAGGGACTCGGGATTCTTACACTACTTGTTAGGGATTGTGAGCTTAGAGGGATTAATGGAAAATCCAGTAGTGGGAACGTCATTTGAAGGGTATGTTTGCGAAGAGTTAGCAAAGGGGTTAGAAGCAACGAATGTGACTAACTGGAATATTAACTATTTTCGCACTAGAGGGGGTGCTGAAATAGACTTAATAATTGATGGTTCATTTGGCTTGTTACCTGTTGAAGTAAAATACGGCAGCACTGTTAAACGCAACAGTTTGAAGTCGCTAACAGCCTTTATAAAAGACAATAAGTTACCGATGGGAATGATTATCAACCAAAGTGAGCGGGTTGAGTGGGTTACTCAGGATATTGTACAAATCCCGGTTGGATGGTTATAAAATTGTAGTCGCACCATAATTGCCCAATATAATTGAATGCAAAATCAAAATAGGCACTTCGCTACGTATCGAGATCTACAAAGCAAAATTTCTTAGTAATAAGAGTGTGTTACCAGAATTCAGGCTATAGACTTACCCCCATATGTTGTTCCTTTCCGGAACGGACAGGGCGGTAGCGTACCTAAAGAGCGTGGATTGTAAACTCGAAAAGACCATGCAAGCTTCACCTACACATGAAAAATCACAAAGACCTAGACGTATGGAAACAAGCCATTGATCCAGCGCAACAACCATACGAAGTTACAAAATTGTACCCAAAAGAAGAACTTTACGGCTTAGTATCACAAATGCGCCGTTGCGCTGTCTCGATAGCAAGCAACATTGCCTAAGGCGCAACTCGACAGGGAAATAAGGAATTCATCCAGTTTTTGTATATAGCCTCAGGATCAGCGTCGGAACTTGATACACAAATTGAGATATCTAAAAGAACAGAACTGGGAAATATAGCGATGCTAGAAAATTTACAAACAAGAATCCCAAAAATCCAAATGATGCTACACGGCCTAATACGTTCATTAAAACAAAAATAAATCTCTTGACAAGTTAGCCGTTGCTCGCAACGCTTTTCACAAATCACTGGATTAACCATGAAAAACCTTATAGAAAAACGGATTACCATTGTACCAGGAGTATGTGGAAGTAGACCGACGATTAGAGGGATGCGGATTACCGTCGCAGACGTTCTTGAGTTACTTGCCGGTGGAATGACAATCGATGAAATTTTGGGTGATTACTCATATCTTGAAAAAGAAGATATCCAGGCATGTTTGGAATATGCAGCTCAGGCTGCAAAGCATGAAGAGCAT
>JBGMRO010000456.1:0-3866 GCA_048061555.1 Thiohalomonadales bacterium
AAACAAGTCAGACAGCCATCCATTTTAATCATGGCTTTTGTGTTGCATTTATTGCACAGCTCTGAATTCGCAGGAAAACTACTTTCTGCTTCATTTGTTTTTGCTTCTTTGTTTGCAATCTCGGCTTTTTTAGCGGCGATGAATTTTTTTTGATGTTCATCAAGTTCGTCGCTTTCTATCATGCCGATCATTTTCATGTGCTGCTCAATGACGTCGCCAATTTCTGCGACAAGTGATGGCATGTATTTACCGCCTTTTTTAAAATAACCGCCACGTGGGTCGAAAACAGCTTTTAGTTCTTCAACCAAAAATGTAGAGTCGCCACCTTTTCGAAATACGGCGGAAATTATGCGTGTTAATGCGACGATCCATTGAAAGTGATCCATGTTTTTTGAGTTGATAAATACTTCAAAAGGTCTGCGGATTTCATGTTCCGTGTCTTCATTCAATATCATGTCATTAATGGTGACATAGAGGGAATGCTCTGATAGGGGCGTTTTAACCTTATAAGTAGAACCCAGCAGCATTTCCGGTCTTGCAACCTTTTCATGCATGTGCTCAACTTTAATTTTTGGTTCCGGGGTATCGGTTACATTATTGTTTTCTACTGCATCGTCTTTTTTGTCATTGACTATGCTATAGGCAACGATTTTTTTTTGAATTTGGATCGCCACGTGTTTATCTCCTCAAAAGCGGGGTTGAATGACTATAGACGTTCAGGTGTTAAATTGCATTTTAGGGGTTCGTCAATGGGTCAGATTGATACGTTCTGATTGAAAAAAAACGCAAGCATAGTCGCACTATGATGAGTATTTTTTGATTGAGGAACGTAGCAAGGTGGCCCGTTGACGGGCGCATAAAATGTAATTTAATACTTGGACGTCTATATGATGAGGTTAGAGTTTTCCATAATAACCTTCTTTCATTGCATCATATAAATTGGCGGCTGAATGGGTTTCGCCATCGTATTCAATTTCCTCATCACCGCTAACTTCAACAATGCTGCCGTCATCCAGTGTGAATTTATATGTGGTGTTTTGTAGGTCTTTTTCTTTTACTAGAACACCTTGAAACGCTTCCGGATTAAAACGGAACGTGGTGCAGCCCTTGAGGCCTTGTTCATAAGCATAAAGATATATGTGTTTGAATTCCTCAAAATCATAATCCGTAGGAACATTGGCGGTTTTGGAAATAGAAGAGTCGATCCATTTTTGTGCCGCAGCTTGGATATCAACGTGTGCCGTCGGTGAAATATCTTCTGCGGTAATAAAATAATCCGGGAGTTGTTCGTTGTCATTATCGGCGTAAGGTTTTGCGTCGGGATTTATCATTTCTCGATAAGCCAGTAATTCAAAAGAACAAACGTCGACTTTTTCTTTGGTCTTTTTACCTTCACGAATGACGTTGCGGAAATAATGGTGTGCAAAACTTGGCTCAATGCCATTACTTGCATTGTTGGCCAATGAAAGTGAAATGGTGCCGGTAGGGGCAATGGAGCTGTGATGGCTAAATCGAGCGCCTACCTCTGCTAACTCATTCACTAATTGTGGGTCAATTTCCGCAATTTTTTGCATATATCGGCTGTATTTTGCGTGTAATACTTTACCTAGTAACTTGTCGCCAGTTTTGTAACCATCTCTGATCATTTCGGGACGTTTGCGTAGCATTTCTGCATCGACGGTAAACTCTTCTTCCATAATTGGTGCGGGAGATTTTTCTTTGGCAAGTGCCAATGCGGATCGCCAACCTTGTACGGCTAATTCACGTGTGACTTCTTCGGTAAATTTTAATGAGCCTTCTGAGCCGTATTTCATGCCCATCATTGTGATGGTGGAACCCAGGCCAAGATAACCCATGCCATGGCGACGTTTACGAATAATTTCTTTTTCTTGTCCCTCTAAGGGCAAGCCATTAATTTCGACCACGTTGTCCAGCATGCGGGTAAATACATCCACGGCTTTGCGATACTCATCCCAGTCAAAATATGCGGCGTCGGTGAAAGGTTTGCAAACATAACGTGTTAAATTGATGGACCCTAACAAACATGAACCGTATGGGGGTAGAGGTTGTTCGCCACAAGGATTGGTGGCTCTGATATTTTCACAAAACCAGTTATTATTTTGTTCGTTGACTTTATCGATTAGAATAAAACCTGGCTCCGCGAAATCGTAGGTGGATGTCATGATCATATCCCATAAGCGTTTGGCCTTGATTGTACGATAAACTTTACAGGCCACTTGACCGCTTTCATTGGTAATGTAAGGGTCGGTTTCCGGCCAATCACGCCATACCACCTGGGTTTTATCGTCTAAATTTATTTTGTCGGCTTTTGCTTCGGATGCGGTTAATGGAAATGCGAGCGCCCAATCGTTGTCATGTTTAACGGCTTCCATGAATTCTCGGGTGATGAGTAATGATAGATTGAATTGTCGAAGTCGGCCGTCTTCGCGTTTTGCGCGAATAAACTCCATGACGTCGGGGTGGCCGATATCAAATGTCGCCATTTGAGCGCCGCGTCTACCACCTGCTGATGAGACGGTGAAACACATTTTGTCATAGATATCCATGAAGGATAATGGGCCAGAAGTATAGGCACCGGCACCTGAAACATAGGCGCCTTTGGGGCGTAATGTAGAAAATTCATAACCAATGCCACAACCTGCCTTTAAGGTCAGGCCCGCTTCGTGGACCTTGTTTAAAATATCGTTCATTGAGTCGTGAATAATGCCAGAAACGGTGCAGTTAATGGTTGATGTGGCGGGTTTATAGGCTAAGGCACCCGCGTTGGACATAATACGACCAGCCGGGATAACCCCTTTTCTTAATGCCCAGAGAAATTTGGTCTCCCATTCACTTCGTTTTTCTGCGCTATCTTCAACATCGGCGAGTGCTTTTGCGACACGTTGGTAGGTTTCGTCAATGGTTTTATCAACGGCAACACCATCTTTGGTGCATAGTTGGTACTTTTTTTCCCAGATATCCAACGACGCTGGTTGGTATTCAATGTCGGTGACCTGGTTGGGTACGGCTTTTAAATGTGTGGATCTTGAATTGGCGGCCATGCTGCATCCTTTGGGGTTAAGTCTGGGGCGGATTGTAATTAAATGTGCAATTAAATATGTGGCAAATGTGTAAGCCGAATCTTGCAGGTGTTTATATTTGCAGGATTCTGAGTTGTGTTTTTTTTAGTAGTGTCTTCGATTTTCAATAAACACTATATGTTGTAGTTATGCCGCTAAGGTTATGTCGAAATGGAGTTACTGTCAAGGCCGAATATCTAGATTTAACATAAAAAATTCCGATATAAAACAATGACTTAATATTATTTTATTATTAATCAGTGACTTACGGCCTGGCTAAAATAGGTTCAATAGGTAAGTTATTAAACACTACATCTTGTGTTTGGTGTAATTGTTAATCAAATGGTGTTTATTATAAAAATGTTGATTTATTCACCGTAATCAGCGGGAAATGTAGGTGTATATGCAATGTTTTCAAGATGAAAGGACTCGGACAGCCTCCTAGAAAAACTGCTAGAATGCAGAGTATTAGAAAATGTAAATATTGGCTTGGTCAATTAAATAAAAAAGGGTTTGAATGCAGCCGTCAGTTAAAATTGTTGGCATCTGTGGCAGTTTAAGGGCCGAAAGTTTTACACGAATGGCTTTACAAGTCGCCTTACGAGGTGCTCAAAAAGCGGGTGCCAGAACTGAGTTGCTGGATCTGCGAGACTTTCAATTGGTTTTTTGCGGTTCAAATATTGACGAACAAGGTAATGAAATTGAATATCCTGAAGATGTGTTACGGTTACGAAGTAGCGTAAAAGACGCCGATGGGATTCTTTTAGGCACGCCTGAATATCACGC
>JBGMRO010000457.1:0-3863 GCA_048061555.1 Thiohalomonadales bacterium
CTACCACTTTTTACGCTAAAATCCATGTAATCTCCCTGTATTTACTGTTACGATAGCGGCCAATTAGTTAATGTGACCACAAATTTAATGACGAATTGCTTAAATATAGCAGGCAAATCGTGTATACGTTAAAAGTTCGCTTAGTGTCCGTATTGAACAGCGACACTGAGCAAGGCGACGAGATATCCAGCAAAAATCAGGGGCAAACGATAGTCTGCAGCGACGGGCCAATAATGCGCAATTTTAACGTAACTCAGTAGAACTAGTTAGTGCCCGTCCACAAACGAGGATATTTCGCCAAGATCAAGGCGCACGAATTTTTTAAAGCGCAGCATAGACTACTATGTGAGCATTTAAAAAATGCGCGCAACGCAGATATTGGGGAAATAGACCGTTTGTGGACGGGCACTAGTTAGTCAGGGCTCAAATAGGCTATTACACAAGTGTACTCAATATACAGAAATAGGCAACTGGTCCAGCATCGTGATTATTGATCGATATTTCGCAAAGGAAATTTTACAGTCGCTTTTTGCGGTACTTGTTGTTTTGCTATTGATATTTATGGGGCGCTATTTTGCCCGTTATTTAGCGTGGGCCGCTGAAGGTTTTATTCCCGGTAGTATCGTCGTCAAAATGCTATTTTTGCGTACTATCGCGGGCCTGAATATGATCCTGCCGTTTGGGTTTTTTCTCGCTGTATTGTTGGCCTTTGGTCGATTTTATAATGATAGCGAGATGACTGCGTTATCTGCGACCGGATTTAGTCTAGCTCGCGTCATGAAATCCGTGATTATTATAGGGTTGTTTGTAGCCACTATCGTGGCGATATTTTCTTTGTATGTGGTCCCGTGGGCACACGAAAAGGCTATACAAATTCAGGAGTATGCCGCCGCGACTCCGATTATTGATAGTATATCTGAAGGACGATTTAATGAAGTCGGCTCGCCGTCGAATTCTGTGTTTTATGCGCAGCGGTTTAGTGAAGACGGTGTGCAAATGTTTGACGTTTTTGTAAAAATCCAGAACAAAGATGGTAGTCTAGAAATTTTTACCGCACGAGAAGGCGTGCAAACGACAGATAAAAAGACCGGTGACCGGTATTTAGAGCTTCGTTATGGATATCAATATGAAGGCACGCCCGGCAGACTTGATTTTGTGGTACATAAATTTCAAAAAAGTGCGATTCGTATTACCCCGCGGCAAATTCAACAGCGCGGCCGAGGGGTGCGTACCTTGCCAACTTCTGTTATTTGGAATAGTGACGACCCCAAACACGTCGCTGAAATACAATGGCGCTTGTCTTTGCCAATTTCAACACTGATTCTTGCATTACTGGCGGTTTTGCTGAGTAAGACAACACCCCGCCAGGGTCGTTATGCAAAATTGTTTATTTCCATTTTAGTGTTTGTTGTTTACAACAACGGTATTGGGCTTGCTAAATCCTGGGTCGAACAATCACAAGTACCATCCTATATCGGTATATGGTGGCTGCACGCTATATTTATCGTTATTATCTATCTGCTTTACCGCCGACAAAATAAACGTATAACGCTGTTTAGTCGTGGCTAGTCGTTTATGAACTTAGAACATGATTTATTCTGCTTGGATTGAGGTAAAAGAGTCGTGAAAATAATCAATCGCTATATAAATTATACGATTTTGACCAGTATGATGGTGGTATTGTTCGTGCTGTTATCTTTATTTACATTTTTTAGCTTTCTGGAACAACTTGAAGAAATTGGCCAGGGAAATTATGGTGTCGTTAGCGCGCTATATTTCGTTTTACTGAGTATGCCAACGATGATTAATCAACTGTTTCCAATTACAGCGCTGCTCGGTGTCACCATTGGTTTAGGTTTATTGTCCAGTAATAGTGAATTGATTGCCATCCGTAGCGCGGGTGTGTCAATGCGACAAATTGTCAATAGTGTTTTAAAAGTTGGTACACTACTGATGATTGTTTCTTTTATTATAGGGGAGTGGGTATCACCACGAACCGAGCAACATGCTCAAATGATTAAATCAGTAGCAAAGTCTGAGCAGCTTAGTTTAGAAGGAGATCAAGGGCTTTGGGCGCGAGACGGTAAGTCGATTATTAATGTGAGGAAAATTTTGCCCGGTGGGCAGCTTGGGGAAATATTTATCTATACCTATGGTGAAAATTATTCTATACGCGAAATACAATACGCCGAATCAGCGATATATATTGAAGACCATTGGAAATTAAAAAATCTTTCGACCACTATGTTGTGGGAAGATAAGACGACAAAAAAATTTGATGCGGAAAGTAGTTGGGAAACGAAAATAAGTCCTGATCTTTTAAGTGTGGTTACGGTAAAATCGTCAACACAATCGACATATGATTTGTACAAATACATCGCATACCTCGAAAATAATGGGGTGTCAGCAGAAGGTTATAAGCAATCATTTTGGTCTAAGGTCTCTATTCCCCTAGTAACCGGTGTAATGGTCTTATTGGCTATCCCTTTTGTTTTCGGGTCTTTGCGGTCGGTGGGTATTTCTCAAAGAATATTAGTGGGAGTATTATTGGGTATTGGTTTTCATCTCGTCAATCAAACCTTTAGTTATTTGGGCTTAGTCTTCAAGCTTGATCCTGCTTTTAGCGCCTTGTTTCCTACCGCAGTTGCTTTCTTGTTGGCCGTCTATTTGTTACGACGTGTATACTAAAGGACGTGCATTAGCTGCTAGTGCACGTCCACAAACGAAGATATTGGTGAAATAGACCGTTTATGGACGGACACTAACTAGGCCGCAGGTACATCGACGACCTAGTTACTACTTTCCATGACGTTACAACAGCACGATACCCTTGTTTTTCTTTAAGCCTTTTATCTTGGGCATATTGACTTCGCTGACACTGACCGTATCTTTTTGCGAAAGGTATTCCTCTACGACTTCCCATATGGGTTGGCCCTCAACGGGTCGAGATACCGCCGCCCAACCAGCGACCCGATATTTTTTATTGGCGTCAATGCGTTTGCCATTGAGTTCCATATCGTTAATACGTTTACCTATTTTTTCATTGGGTGAAATGCTGTACTTAAGACCGCCGACACGTACCATGTCGCCACCTTGCTGATAGTATGGGTCAACATTAAAAAGATTATCGGCGACGTCTTCGAGGATAAGCTTAATATCTTTACCCGTTATTCGGTTCAAAGTGGCGGTGGGGTAGGTAATTGCGGTTTGTGTCATGACGTGTTCTTTAGTGATGGGTTCTCCAGGCATAACGGAGACACCCCAGCGAAAACCTGGTGAAAATGCAATCTCGGCGTCTTGAACATCCTGCATGGCATCGAGGATTAATTGATCGAATGTGCCATTAAAATTCCCACGTCGATAGAGTAAGTCGTCACTCACCGAGAGCACTTCAGATAATTCACTTTCGTAGGGTTTGCGTACTTTTTTAATGTATGCCGCCATCGTGGGGTCAGGAGCTAAATAGTTCGAGAATATAGGCAGTAATGAGTACGCGTAGTTCTTGATTTTTCCTTTCTTAACTTCAAAATCTAGCACAGATAAAAACTTACTATTAGACCCTGAGTTGATAACTAGCGTCATACCTGAACGATTTTTTACTTCAAAAGGTTCTGGTACGGCATCATGGGTATGTCCGCCAAAGATTACGTCAAGACCCGTTACCTTGCCTGCCAGCTTAATGTCTACGTCCATGCCGTTATGTGACAACAAGGCCACAATTTGTGCACCTTCGTCGCGCGCTTTATCGATATATTTTTGCAAGGACTCATCACGAATCCCAAAACTCCAATCCGGAATCAGGTAACGAGGGTTTGCGACCGGCGTATAGGGAAAAGCTTGCCCAATAATGGCGACAGGAACAC
>JBGMRO010000458.1:0-3859 GCA_048061555.1 Thiohalomonadales bacterium
CACAACGCCAAGTATAATTTGATGTCATATATTCCTGAATACACGATGGCAGGATATAAAAAAATTATTCCAGAGCGAATAATTTCCAAACGTAGCCAAGAAGTCATCCTTAGTCGCGTATTACCCGATGCGGTTAATCAGGGTTATAAGGACTTAGAGGGTGCCGTTATCTATTCCATTAACAATATAGAAATAAAGGACATTAAACACCTAGCAAAAACAGTAGACGCCGCAGAAGGTGAATATTTAACCATTATTACCGATTTAGGTAATGTGATCGTATTAGATTTAGCCAAGGCAAAGAAGAAAAACGAGAAAATCCTGAAAAACTATCAGGTGTATAAAGATCGTTCAGGAGATTTATAGCAGAAAATCGTGATTCGGTGTCGTAATTCGGAGTTGATATTCGTGATTATTGACGGGCTCGCGGTTAATTTTGTTTCGAATCTCGTTCTTTAAGTACTTTTAGTTTTGTGGCGATAAAATCGCTGTGGCTAACGTACATTAAATCTGCGATTTTTCTTAGCATCGCCTCTTCATGTTTTTCTAGGCGTTCATCGACGTAGGCAACCTGCCATAACATTTCCACTAAGCGGATTCTATCCTGCTTGGAAAACCCTTTATTTATTAGCGTGATAAACTCGTAGTGGCAGGTGGCGTCGTTGGCCTCCTGCTCGGCTAATACCAGCAGCTCTTGAGTAGCCTGCTCCGTCAGCCCAAAAAATTTACGTACAGACGCCGCAACCTGGTGTAATTCCTGCTTTTCTATTGCAAAATCAGCACGCGCCATTTCTAGTAATAACGCAGCACTAGCAACCTTCAAACGAGAATCGTCGCCAGTATTTTCTTGCGCATTATCTAGAATGGAGTCATTAAAAAATTTTTTTATGGCATCTATCATTGTATAGTAATCTATTGTAACGCCATTGAATGAAGAAACACTATACTCAGAGCGTCTTAGATTTAGGGTATATATACCCTAAGCCAGTATTTCCATCGAACCTTTTACTCTCGATTCGAGTCCAACATTGAAACCTGTGGAGAAATGTATGTTACGTATTAGTTTCATGCTGATGTTAGCACTATTCAGCCTAGCCTTTGTACCATTATCAGTGGCGAGTAGCAATCAGGACAAAATCGACTGGATATTAAAGGCGGAAACGGCCCCGTTCGGCGTCGTCTTTGAAGTCGTCGAAGGTGAAGGAGATGCCCTGAATTGGGCCATACCGCAAATCAAGAAATTTGCCAGCCAATTGCGCAAACGTTACCCAGATATGGGTATTGCTGTTGTCAGTCACGGTAGCGAGCAATTCGCCTTAACCAAAGATAAAGAAAAAAAATTTGAACAGGTACATAAACTGGTGAAATCACTTAGCCAAGACGAAGACATCCCCGTACATGTTTGCGGTACTCATGCCTCGTGGCGCAACAAAAGTGCAAAAGACTTTCCTAACTACGTCACCGTATCTCCTGCAGGGCCTACCGAGATAAGAAACTACGAAGATATGGGTTACGAGTTAGTGGTATTAGACAAACCCTAAAGCAAATCTTCGGCGGAACTTCAAGACACCCTCCCATTTTCTGAACTACCCTCACTCTGGAACACAAAAATAAAGTAAAACACTCGGTTATTTTTCAAAATTTTCGAAGCGATATTATTTTACTATTTTTATAGGTTAATTTTTATTTTCATTCCAGTTCTCTTGATCTTTACTGTCAATTAATGATAGTAATACGTTACAAATAAGTGCCGCTCTTTCTACTGCGCAATCGACTTATTTCGAATCACATGGCTTAGCTCTATGACTCAGCAATATACTCTGGTATTTTTACGACTATGAATTTTTTATAATTATGATTTTTTTAATAACAGGAATTGCACTCAGCATTGCGACTGGATTAGCCCATACCCTACCTGCATCGGCTCAGCGACCAGGCAAAACTATAGGGTTTTTGTCCATCATGGTTCTACTGACCGGCGTCGGTTTGATAATTTTTGGAATGTTGACGGTAGACTTTATAGAAATTTGGGATCCTCCGTTTTGGGCTATACTCGTCCCGGTAGCGATAATGCCATTTGTATTTATATTGCTGCTTTCAACGATAATCCCAACCAAGATTGCGAAACGCATGCGACACCCAGCACCAATAGGGGTATTAATGTGGAGTAGCGCGCATTTAACGATCAATGGCGATTTAGCGGCGATAATTCTCTTCGGTAGTTTTGCCATATCCAGTATCATTAGCATTATGATACTGCGACGACGCGGAAATTCGACTCACCGATATACCGGTCAAACCCCAATTCCTGGAACCAGTCCAACGCCACAAAAGTCTTACACTCCCGTCGGCGCGTTTATCTCGATGCATAATCAGTCATTTAACAGTTCGGTGAAAAACCCCATCAACCACAACCCGCACGCCTCGCCAGCAAACATATCCGCCAAGGCGTTTGCAGGAGAAATACATCGTCAGAATTCGAATCGAGTCTACTATGATAAGCGTGTCATATTGATGGGTTTAGCGACTTTCGCCGTGGTACTTTTTTTTCATAGCTTTTTATTTGGCATAAACCAAGATTAAACAAAAACTACTTACTTTGTTACATGACATCGCCGCAGCTCCTATAACAATTTGCAACGTGTAAATTGGCTAGGTTATAGATTGGGTATTTTGCAGGATGTAGCATTACTTAATATACATAGGCATAATTCTAGGGCATCCATAAATCTCGAATACCAAGTTCGGATCGGATTGTTATCTTCCTCCAGGATTAAAGCGAAAATAATTGGATAGATAACAACCTTCCAGCAAGCCGAATGTGTAATTGTCGATCAAAATACACTGTAAAAATAACCGTTTAAAAGCGTGACTTTCATTGTTATGCTATGCAATCATTGCAACATCAAGAAATTAGCGAGCGATAACGCTAATAAATACTGTCCGTTAGTTTAACTTACTATGGGTATTGAGCCTGGTATTTCAAGCATTTGCATTGACGCAAAATCGCCAACTAGTGTCCGTCCACAAACGAGGATATTTTCCCAAGATCGAGGCGCACGAATTTTTTAAAGCGCAGCATATACTAATATGTGAGCATTTAAAAAATACGCGCAACGCAGATATTGGGGAAATAGACCGTTTGTGGACGGACACTAACTAAACAGAGGAAGTTTTATGAATACGATTACCGCCAAACCTACAAATCACCCCACCAGACCAACATTCAAAAAGTTTCACTTTACTTTTGTTGGCCTGTTGTCTTTATTTTTATTCTCTCCGGTCAATGCGCAAATAGGCGGTACGGCTATTGGCATTAATGCTATCAGTAAGCTCGTCTGTGAAAATAAAACCACGGGTCAGCAAATCGAATTGAAGAATCCAGGCGCAACCTCTTGGGATTGTGAGAAAATCGGCTTAGTCGCGACCCCGGGTGATATAATAAAACAGACATTCAAGGGTACGGTAAATGACCCCGCTTACATTGGCGGATCAATCAAGGGCATTACCGCCATTACAAAATTGAAGTGTGATAATACCTCTGCGCAGCAGGTTATTAATATCAAACCACCCACGCCTGACTGGAATTGTGCAAGTACCGGTCTGATCATAAACATGGGTGATATAGTGAAGCAAACACTAATAGGAAGCATGGATCAGGTGGCTGCGATTGTGCCTATACCCCCTACAAGTTTTACTGCCGTTGGCGGGGATGGCTCGATTACAGTTAGCTGGACCCCCTCCTTAGGGACCGATACCACTCGCATCTATAGTAATGTAGGCCCACTCATTGACCCGACCACCGCTACATTGTTATACGATGCAATAAACTCATTGCCACCATCATTTACCCATAGTG
>JBGMRO010000459.1:0-3855 GCA_048061555.1 Thiohalomonadales bacterium
GCGTTTATCTGACTCCAGAGCTTCTGCGCCCTGAATTCCGCAACCTCAAAATGTGTGGCGGCTTGCACTTTATCGAGAAAATGTAAGTAATAGGGCAAAATACCGGCGCCAAAAAGCGCCTCCGATAGATCCACCAATGCTGCGCAATTATCATTAATGCGACGCAACAACACCGATTGATTGAGCAATTGTACGCCAATTTTTGACAGCTGATTACATTTTCGAATAAGTTCTGCGTCTATTTCCTGGGCATGATTGATATGCAGTACCAAAATTACCTTTAATTGGCAGTTAGCGAGAATCTTTAACAAATCAGCACTCAGGCGTGAGGGTATCATAACCGGCAACCGAGTATGGATACGAAGGCGTTTAAGATGGCCTATTGTTTGTAAACTTTTTATCATATCGGCAAGTCGTTTGTCACTCAGGCTTAATGGGTCGCCGCCGCTAAAAATGACCTCCGAAATAGTCTTGTCGGCGCGTATATAGTGAACTAAATTTGACCACGAGACATCCGTAACGGCATTATCACTATAAGGGAAATGCCGCCGGAAACAATATCGACAGTGTACTGCGCATGCGCCCGTCAGCATAAGCAAAACTCTGCCGTGGTATTTGTGTATCAATCCTGGAGTCGCGGTCGCGCTTAAATCGCCAACGGGATCTTTTGTATAACGAGGATCCTCAATGGATTCGGCGTGCAAGGGGAGCACTTGTAATAACAGAGGGTCATCTGGGTCTGATAAGCGCATTTTGGCGATAAATTCTTTAGGGACACGAAGCGGGAACAGTTCTGCCGCGACCTTTGCCGCAGGCAGGTACGAGTCCGGTAGTTTTAGCATCTGCAAGAGGGTTAGCGGATCTTGTATTGCCTCAGCATAGGACTTTTTCCAGCTCGGACCCTGCCAATGTGTTGTAGAAATCGGTATCATAGCGTTTTTCAAGATAAGTTAAGGCTGTCTACATCAGTGTTTTACCTACCATTTAGCAAGAGGTCAAGAGGTCACCATGGCAACATATACAACCAACGATTTTCGCTCCGGTCTGAAACTTATGATCGACGCTGCTCCCTGTACCATAATTGAGTGCGAATTTGTAAAACCCGGTAAGGGACAGGCCTTTGCAAGGGTCAAACTGCGTAACCTTCAAACGCGGCGAGTCGTCGAGCGTACCTATAAGAGTGGAGAAAACGTTGAGGCCGCTGATGTGATGGATACTGAGATGCAGTATTTATATTGTGATGGTGAACATTGGCACTTTATGCATCCAGAAACGTTTGAGCAAGTCAGTGCCGGTAGTGAGGTCGTCGGTGAATCTGCAAAATGGCTACAAGACCAAGATATAGTCACAGTGACTTTATGGAATGATAACCCTATAGATGTAATACCGCCTAATTTTGTCGAATTGGCCATTACTGAAACAGATCCGGGTGTGCGTGGTGATACCGCTAGTGGCGGTGTAAAACCAGCAACTTTATCGACTGGGGCCGTCGTCAAGGTACCCTTGTTTGTTGAAATGGGGGAGGTCATTAAGGTCGATACGCGCACAGGTGCCTATGTCAGCCGTGTCAAGAGTTGAGCCTACCACGCAGAATTTGAATTCATGATAGAAGATGTAGACTCGACAGATTGGCGTCCTTGTTCGAGCATCGATATCTGGCGCCAACGAGGCCAACTTTATCGGCAAATACGGGAATTTTTTTATCAGCGGGATGTATTGGAAGTCGACACCCCGATTTTGTCGCGATTCGGCAATACCGACCCGCAAATAGAAAGTTTTGTTACGCATGATGTAGCGTACGACCACAGGGATAGCTCAGATCTGCAAACTTGGTATCTGCACACCTCGCCAGAGTTTGCCATGAAACGTCTGCTGGCAGCTGAGACCTGTGCGATATATCAATTATGTAAAGTCTTTCGTCGCGAGGAGTCTGGCCGATATCACAATCCAGAATTTACGCTGTTGGAATGGTATCGCCCGGGCTTGAACTACCATGAGCTCATGAATGAAGTCGCTGAGTTGGTATCGTTGTCGCTGGAAGGGTCTCGAAAGCTCGATCCATGCGAGAAAATCACCTACCAACAAGCCTTTGTGGAAATAATCGGTATAGATCCACTGCGGGCAAGTGTAAACGAACTCTCAAATTTTGTGCATTCTCAACAACAGTCGGTGCAAGGTCTGGAAGATAATGACAAAGACCTTTGGCTGGACTTAATCATGGGGCAATTTGTACAACCGAGATTAGGACAGAATAAATTGAGTTTTGTCTATGATTTTCCTGCAAGCAAGGCCGCTTTAGCGAATATTCGAAGCGGTGCCCCACCTCTCGCGGAACGATTTGAACTCTTTCTAGATGGTATTGAGCTAGCCAATGGTTATCAAGAGTTAACCGATGCCCAAGAAGTCCTGCGGCGGTTTAAAAATGAACAATTTATACGCAGTAAAAACACACAATTAGCGGTTGATTTTGACTCGCGACTGATTTCCGCCTGCAGCCAGGGATTACCGCAATGTAGTGGTGTCGCAATGGGCATAGACCGGCTATTATTGATAATAACCAGACAAAAAACATTGAAATACGTCTTGGCCTTCTGTCGAAATAATGCTTAAATGAAAATAACAGTTAAATGCTCTATGTGTACGAATCTGCCGATTTCATGTGAAAAATGGTGAGTACATGTAGTTGGAAGTAAGGAAGTTGGGAATAGTTAGATTCCTGAAATTATTAAGTTGCTGTGTAAGAGTTTGGGCTGTTAGACGAACTCAACTTATTAAGAAGGGGTAAAGCATGGAAAATCGCTGGAGTGAAAGAAAGTGGCTCGAACTTGGTGTAGAGGTCTTTAAAGCTGGGGACAAATTATTGGACTGTGTTTCAAGAGATATTGGTCTTGGTGGCACTTATTTAACTTTTGACGACGGTTCAGTACCTGCAGAAGCGCTAAGCAAAGACTATTCAGGGCTAAAAAACGGCGCCATAATAGACACAGATACCGATGTGGAAATCGTCTTCCATGCAAATGACGGGGCGTCGGCAACAAAATATTATTTACATGCAAAAGTGATTCGAGTCACAGAATCTGGACTAGGTCTGAAGTTCCATGACTTTGATACCTCGGTATTTCGTTCACTACAGGAATTACTTAACTACAAGTATAAGCAACAGAGCGCAGTAAACTAATGCCTGCGGTGTTTTAGTGTTATCATTTTTCGAAATATAATTTTATTAACAATTCGAGAATGACTATTCTGTGTCCTCACAAGTACAGTCTTCGAGTGGTTGCTCGTGTTTAGTTTTCCATTTCGTGTAACATTCTATGCCACAAAAGTGTTGTACATAATCGTCTGCTTCCTGGCTATATGAAGCCGGATTTGCGAGTTCTTTCATACAGACTTCACACTCTAAGTAATCGGGTTCGATGGGGACTGGTCTTGATGTCATGATCCACCTCCTAGGTAAAAAACATCAGGTTCATCTATTAATAATAGTATAAAATGTGACCTGCGGGTGGGGAATCGGTGCATCTATAAAAATTTTGAATTAGCTTGTTGGCCCTATAAAAATGGCCTATTGGTATTTGTTCTGTTCTGATGCACGTGCCGTTGCTAAGCATGCCCCCATTCTTAACGGCCCGCCCGGCGCCAATGTCTTCGCCCAGTCCAGCGTGTTTTTTTCAAACAATAATATGACCGTCGAGCCCATGTTAAATCTTCCAATTTCGTCACCACGAGAAAACATAGGCGGTGAGTCGTCGGCAGGATATTCCTGGTGCAGAAGTTCAGCGCCATGTGGCGGTGAGACTTCTCCATGCCAGGTTGTTTCTATACCGGAAACAAATAATGCGCCAACCATGATGA
>JBGMRO010000460.1:0-3851 GCA_048061555.1 Thiohalomonadales bacterium
GTAATTCAATAGGTTTGTTGGGTTGGTCGATCAACCCTTTCCATACCATCGGGGAATTTTTACCCAACTCGACCAGGTCCAGACTCTCAAAATCGGTGAGATGAATATTGTCCACAGGCAATAACATGAAGCCGGTTTCTTTTTTACGACCAAACGCCGTTACTGTGCGTTTTATTCGTCGAGGTATCCGGGTGTCGATCAGCAGGTCTTGTCGGTCCTGCTCACGAATACTCTGACGATCGACATACAGCGGGCGCCGGTATTTTACCTGGCGCTCGATATCTTCCTTCCGCCCTGAATCTAGCGGACTTAAACCGGGCACCCGTTTGATCGGGATCAGTTCTCCGCTCTCGTTGGTCATTCCCAGACCCACCGGCATAAATTGACCTTTATCTCTTGAATCAACCCGACTATACAGAGCATCATTCAAACCATCACCGTCGGCATTGTAGACCCAATACAAGACAAATCGATTGGCGACGGTCTCGTTGTTAGCGCCTGCGTAGCTAAAACACACTTTGTTCGGCACGTAGGCCACATAGGAGGCCCCGGTCATTACGGTGGCGACATGATTTAGCTGTGACATAGAATATCCATTGTTAAAGAAACCATTGACCGTGGAAGACTTAGGATCACACTCTGCCTGCCTTCTATCGACAAGACCTGCACGAGAAATGACTTACTTGTTGACTATACGGACCCTAAATTATTACATGTCACACCAATTGTCAACTTTTTATTATGTTGACAATGCGATATAGACCTATGTGAATATTGGAATTGCTAATCGGTGTAGTGAGGCAGGAGGTGAAATGACCAGAAATCGAATATGTACTCGGCAGATAGATACTTAGAGACTACTTTTTCGGTGAGAGATCTATAGTGGCAGGTCTTTCTTAGCAACTGTGTGATGGTATCGCATGAGAGCAATGGTGTGGATTCAACACGATTTATGGAAATACCGACATATTTTTCCGATAGGCTAATTCGGGTAATCTAGCGAATTTACCCTGAGAACTCCGCGCAATGGTATGTTAGGTATAGGACCCGAGTCAGGTCTTGTTATTTGCGCTATGTATTGATGAGCAAATCAAGCATGAGCGCCGATACTTTGCGTCAGGGACCCTAGTAAACTAACTTAATAGGGTACTAATTAATAGACGCAGTAGTTACTCCCAATCCTCGCCATAATCATGGGTAATTTCAGTATTCTTTTTGATGTTTTTTAATGCCACCACGGTCAGGTCGTCGTAGTAACAGGCATTTGGACGCGGCGCATGATTGATGTACTTTAAGACGCATTCGACTTTAAATCCGCCTTTTCCTTCATCTCGCCACAGTACATAGGGTCCATCGCGTTTGGTGGGTTTTCCTTCTAGCGAACCCAATACTTCACCCGCCTTTATATTTCTCTTGGCAAATAATCCCATGCCATGAATCTTGCTATCTTTTGCGTAGACGAGCTGGTCTTTCATTGATACACCTTTGACTTAGAAATTTTTCGGTAATTTATCGAGACGCTTCTGCAGCTCGATGGCACGACCGCGATATAAACGAGCCAATTCATGGTCAGGGTCTATCATGAGCAATCGATCCCAATTGCCGATGGCAGCCTTAATATCTTGATTTTTATACAAGGTCATTGCCTTATCATGTAAAGATTTTGTCACACTCGATTTCAACCGGGTCATTTGAGTGCGCGCGGGTTCATTATTGGGTGCCAATGCCAAGGTATTTTCAAATGCGGCATAGGCCTCATACTCGTTTCCCTTAGACAAGGCCTTCATGCCGGTTTGATAGGCTTTCTCGGCTTTACGTTGATTATTGACCCGGGTGATTTGTACTTGCAGAGCCTTGTTTTCGGGTTGCATACTAATCGCCTTGACTAATACCGTCTGCGCCTCAATAAGATTGGCCTGTTTTTCGAGAAATTGGGCATATTTGGTATACGCCATGACCAGTAAATCTTTCGAATCATAGTCCTTTTTATTGTTCTGGATGTTGGCCTCCAGTACCGCAATAGATGACTTATACTGTCCTTGATCGTAATACTTTTTAGCGATCATGTATTCAGGATTTTTAATATTTTTGGACGTGCTCTTTTTAGATCTATCGCCCGTACTGGCAGCTGCAACAGAACCACGAGGCAGAGGTACTACAATAGACTCACCTACTTTGAGATCCGTGATCCCTCTCCTTGAATTTAACTTCGCCAAGATATGGAACTCTAGCGAATTTCCGAGGTAGTCGGTGGCGATGCTATAAAAGGTATCCCCGGATTCCACACGATATTGACTCTTAATCATGCTATCTCCAAAATACTGCTCTGGCTGTAATCGGATTTGGCGTAACATATTTTGCGCCGTCGAATTTTGGCCTTGCTGTTGTAACACCTGTTGGAATTCCTTCTCGGCATCTGCCACTTTGCCAAGTTTTAGTAATTCGATACCATGCAGCAATCGCTCCTGAGGTGATAGCAGTATCTGTGACTCTGCAGCGACTACCGCGGCGGCTATTTTACTTTTTTCCGGCGTTAGACTTATCTCGACCGCGTCAACAGTTTCAACTTCTGCAGACTCAACCGAGGGCGCTGCCTGCACCTCGGCCTGTAGAGGCACCTGCTTTGCTAATTGTTGCTGGCTATCGTCTGTGGCTATGGCATTATTTTTTGCAGTGAGCTCGTTGCTTAAACTCACCGGCTTGGCGAGCGCCACTTCGTTTTTTTTATTTTTGATCGGCAGTGGCACTGCACTACAGGCCGCCGTGATAGCAACAACAATGATAAATGCAACGACCATCAATAACGAAAAAAACGTCGAGGCCTGCACTTTTACACCAATATGTTTCATATTTCTGCCATTTTATTATTTATTAAAAGTTCGCCCATCAATATTAAAGTGGCCGACACACAATTTAAAATGAAGGATATATCATTTGTTTTTCTTTTGCATATGTTTGCTAAATTGCTCGCAGGGATCAGGGCGATCGGCAGTCGCGGTAAACCAAACGATGTCAAACGGCAATTTCTCGGCATTCCAGCGTTTTGCATAATAATCGGGGTTCGGGTGCCCTTCCTCTAGCTCTAACCAAGAAAGGCTCAATATTCGAGGTGTCTGTCGCTGACTAGCAGTGTTTACAGTTAGCGTAACCTCTTGCTTAGCCCCTTCTTCTATGTAACCACGGCGCAAATAAAAGGGTACACCACGATCGAGCCGAGTATGACCTGAGCCTGCAATAAGTACCTTGATGAAGGCGTCATCGATGCGTGACAAGGCTAAGGCGATGGCGGCATCACGGACTCTTTGCCCGGCAGTCATACCCTCTATCAGTTGCTGATTAATAATATTACAATGTGACTCTGAGATTTCCTTTGCCAGGGAATCGGACTGTGCTTTATTTAGAGGTGAATCGTCTAACAATTTTTTGAGTTCCGGTGGAATTTTTTCGCTGCCCTGCATAACGATTTGCACCACCGAATCGCGGTCTAGATTCGCGGCAACTATCGGGAAGCCCGCTGAAATAGCCTCGCTAAATATCGGCATATAATAATTTTCATATTCCCATCCCGATGCCGTTTTCTCCAGCAACTTCACCAAATCTGTGGCATTTTCAAATTTTGTGGATTTCAGCAAGCGTCCCTGCGATTGGTTTATCATTTCAAAGGCCACGCTGACCTTCGCTCCGGCAACCGCCAATTGTTTTATGATCCACGCCTGATATTTGTGATGATCAGAATTATCGTGCGTCTCGCCCAATAGAAGCAACGACGCCATCAACACTTGCTGCCGCAATTCTTCACGCGAGATAAAACGACGTTTACTCACCTGCCAAATCTTGCCTAATAAGGGGTT
>JBGMRO010000461.1:0-3837 GCA_048061555.1 Thiohalomonadales bacterium
TGCTCCTTCGTCTAGCGTGGAGTTTATTGATCAACTCAATCCGTGGCTGGCTTTGGCCTCCACGGGTTACAAAAATCGTTATGGCCATCCCAAGCAAGATGTTGTGGAACGTTATCTGCAGAGGGGTATTGAATTCTCGACGACAACACAATATGGTGCTATGACGTTTTTGCTGGGTAAAAAGCCACAAGGATCAACGTTTCAAGCCAAAACATCGACACAGGCCGCGAGAGAAGGGCAGGTTTCACCCATTATTTGGGTAGACGCGGTGCGTACAGACCATAGACGATTTTGGTTTTCACGATAATTCCTTTAGTTTGACCTGGTCAAGCGTCAAAACTATTCGTATACTTAACGCCCTGATAATATAGGCAAAACGTACTCTAAATTCTATCAGTCAAAAGGAACAACGCTGTGTTCGAAATTGTAAAATCCGGTGGATGGTTAATGTTGCCGATTATCATTTCATCAATTGTTGCATTGGCAATAATTGGCGAACGGTTATGGGCATTGCAAAAGAAAAAAGTAATTCCGAAACATTTGGTCGCGCAAATTTGGCACTGGCACAGTAAAGGGCAACTCGCAGACGACCAAATTACCCAGATTCGCAAGGGTTCACCACTAGGTCGGGTATTGGCGGCGGGGTTAATACATACCCGCTCCACTAGAGAAGTTATGAAGGAAAGCATCGAAGAGTCCGGGCGCCATGAGGTGCACGAAATGGAGCGATATCTAAACAGCTTGGGCACGGTAGCGGCCATTACTCCATTGCTAGGATTACTGGGCACGGTAATCGGTATGATTAAGGTGTTCAGTGTTATCACCACTGAGGGCGTAGGTAATCCCGCGGTGTTGTCCGGCGGTATTTCCGAGGCACTCATTACGACGGCCGCAGGGCTGTCGGTCGCGATTCCGAGCTTGATGTTTTACCGTTACTTGCGTGGTCGAGTCGAAGAGCTGGTTATTTTTATGGAGCAAGAGTCCATAAAATTGGTCGAAGTCATTCACGGCGAGCGGAAAAATGAAACGCCGGAAAAGGGGCGCTAGATCGTGAACCTCAATCCGAAAAATAAGGAAGAACTCGATGTCAATATTACGCCGTTAATCGATGTCGTGTTTTTGCTGCTGATCTTTTTCATGGTATCGACTACGTTTGACAGAGAATCTGAGATCGAGGTCACCTTGCCAGAAGCCGCCATGGATAAACCCTTGGACGATGATAATGAGCCGCTGGAAGTCACTATTAGTGCCGATGGTACCTATTTTGTGAATGGAAAACGTGTCGTCAATACGCAAATCAGTATATTGAAACAGGCCTTAATAAAAATGGCCAACGGTAGAAGAGATCCACCAATCATTATTAGTGCCGATGCAAATACCACGCATCAATCGGTAGTGAGAGTCATGGATGCGGCTCGACAGTTGGGTTTTATTCACCTCAATATTGCCACTTCGCAAAGTGATAGTTCTCAGAAGTGATAGTTCTACATACCTATTTAAGATAGATTATTTATAGTAACTCAAGTTTTGGAGTTAAAGAGTTTAACAATGCTGACCATGGGTGGATGCGCTTCGCTTATCCACCAAATTGCAGAGTAGTACGGTATCAACGAGCCACTGAACTCCGAAACTTGAGATGTAAGATATTGGTATACATAACCTATACTTGTATGGTGCGCCGTGAATGGCAGCAGAAAAGCGAATTTTTAGATTTACTCGGTACATTAAGAGCTTGCATGGGCTTTTGTAATCCCAGTGATGTGTTAGGATAATAATAAAGTCGGGCTGGTGGCTATTTTCAGACACTGTTTATTTAAATTATCCTATATCCCAATAAAAAATGTCCCAAGATGAAACCCTGATTAGTGCCTCGGATGCCTATCGTCGTTTACTGCGCTATGCAAAACCCTATTGGCAAGGTTTTATTGCGGCCGTTATCGGTATGGCATTAGTGGCCGCCACTGAAACGGGATTTGCGGCGATAATGAAACCCATGTTGGATGGCAGTTTCGTTGAAAAAGATCCGCTGGTCATCCGTTATTTACCGTTGGCGTTGTTGGCGATATTCGTAGTACGCGGCATTGGCTCTTTTTTATCCACGTATTGCATGGCCTGGATTGGGCGCAACGTAATACGCGATTTACGCAACGATATGTTTGCGCACCTGATTCATCTACCCGCACGTTTTTATGATAAAACATCCAAGGGCATATTGACCTCGAAGTTAATATTCGATGTTGAGCAAGTCGCCACAGCAACGACTACGGTGATCACTGTTGTGATCAGGGACAGTTTAACGGTCATCGGACTGCTGATTTGGATGATATATTTAAGTTGGCAATTATCTCTGTTTTTTCTACTCATAGTGCCTATTATGGGGGTTATTATTGTCTCGGTAAGTTCTCGCTTTCGAAAGATTAGTCGTCGAATTCAATCGTCTATGGGCAGTGTAACGCAGGCAACACAGCAAGTCGTAGAATCTGATCGTATCATCAAGGTCTTTGGCGCAGCTCAGCAAGAGCAGCAACATTTTAGTCAGGCCAATAATTTTAATCGGTCACAACATATGAAAATGGTCATGGTAACCGCCACGAGTGTCCCCATTACACAATTATTCGGTGCCTTCGCGCTAGCGGGAGTGCTCTATTTTGCCACTCAGGGTAGCATGCTGGAGCAAGTTTCAGTGGGAACATTTATGTCATTTATAGCCGCGAGTATGTTACTCATGTCGCCTCTTAAACGACTTACACAGGTCGCACAGGGTTTGCAGCAGGGAGTAGCTGCTTCACAAAGTGTTTTTAAGCTTCTTGATCAAGCACGAGAAACGGATAAGGGACAGCTTGAATTGGAAACCGTGCGTGGTGAATTCAAGATACGCAATTTAAGTTTTGCCTATACAGAGGACGAAAAACAGGTATTGCAGGACATTAGTTTTGATGTCAAAGCCGGTCAAACCGTGGCGATTGTGGGGCGTTCCGGCAGTGGCAAGACCACCTTAGCGGCTTTGATTCCGAGATTTTATGACATTGAGAAGGGTGAAATGCGACTTGATGGCCATTTGATTCAAGACTATCGCTTGGATAATCTTCGTCAACATATCTCGATGGTCAATCAGGAAGTTTCTCTCATTAACGGCAGCATTGCAGAAAACATAGCCTATGGTAATACCATTAATGCCACTCGAGAGGCGATACAATCGGCAGCAGAGTCTGCGTATGCATGGGGATTTATACAGAAATTGTCCAAAGGTCTAGACACCCAGATAGGTGATCGAGGGGTATTGTTGTCGGGAGGACAACGACAACGTTTGGCTATCGCAAGGGCGATATTAAAGGATGCGCCAGTACTCATTTTAGACGAAGCCACTTCAGCGTTGGATTCCGAATCCGAGCGCGCGATACAGACCGCATTAGATAGGTTGATGCTAGAGCGTACTACCTTCGTTATCGCACACCGCTTATCCACCATCGAGAATGCGGATTTGATTATGGTCATGCATGAAGGACGTATTGTTGAGAGTGGTATTCATGCGGATTTAATGAGTCTAAGGGGGCATTATGCCGCGCTCCATAATATGCATTTCCAAGAATCATCCCCGTCAATTTCCTGAGCTAGTGTCCGTCCATAAACGAGGATTTTTCTTCAAGATCGACTGCTCTAATGCATCCATGCATTCACAGCATAAGGCCATCCATGGCCAAAGCTGCGCTAATGCGTCCATGCATTCGCAGCATAAGGCCATCCATGGCCAAAAGGTGCACAAATTTTGTAAAGCGCAGCATATTAGTGTTTCTTTATCTGTGTATCTTTACAGATTTAGAAAGACTTATCTTAAGA
>JBGMRO010000462.1:0-3831 GCA_048061555.1 Thiohalomonadales bacterium
CCCCATCACATGATAATATCCCCCTGCTATGTGTAAACGTCCGGTTCTTGGCATGCGTTTTATTCTACCCCTTGTTCGACGCATTTTCAGATAATTCATTAATACATCAGTGTCCCCTACTTCCTCTTCCTCTCCTACTTTTTACTACTTCCCTATTCTGCTTGGAGTTCTGTACTTTATCCAACGATTGATCAACTCAATCGCTGGGTAGGCGATTCAATATTTTTTGTTGGCTCAACGTAAAGCTGTAAACCAATACTTTTCAATAATGATGTTAGACTGGATAACTTAGGATTGCCGTTAGTCGAAAGCATTTTATACATGCTTTCTCGTCCCAGATTAGCGCGTGAAGCGACACCGGAAATTCCGTCTGATTGTGCTTCAACAATATTACGCAATGCCATCAGAATAATTGAAGAATCGCCAGACTCTAGCGCTTGATTGATGTATTCCGCTGCCACTTCTGAATCACGTAACTGTTTATTGTGAGTTTCTCTGACATTTCGACTACCCATAATTATTTACCTGACTTGTGTTCTGCCCAGTATCCTTTGGCCAATTTAATATCTTTCTTTTGAGTCGATTTATTACCGCCACAAAGCAGTAAATAAACGGCCTTCCCATCTCGTACAAAATAAACACGATAACCCGGACCTATGTGAATTCGCAGCTCACTAACACCACCACCTACCGGCTCAGAATCACCAAAATTACCGAGTTCCATACGGTCTACACGTGAGATGACAGCCGCCTTTCCTTTGACATCCTTTAATGAAACTAGCCATTCCTCATAGGGAGAGTCACCGTTTTTATCGATATACTCGTTGACCGTGATATCCATATCGCTCATATTATAAGTGTATCCTAAAGGATACAAATGTCAATACGTATCCCTTGAAGATCTCAATCAGTGGGACTTTGCCGAAAGTGACCCCCGAGGCTTTCTGAATTAGTTTACCGAAGGCGCAATACTGAATGAGGCGCAACGTTGCCCTGCCTTGTTTTCCTATCTGCAGACACGCATTGACGAGCGGCAAAGGTCCGGTGAATTTACGGCGGCGATACCCTGCGGACCCGTTCCGACGTCACTGTCCTGCCATGGCATAAAATCGATCCCGAGCAGATTGTGATGCCTGCAGGATTCGTAAATTCGGAGCAAATCCTTCTATAAACGTTTAACCTAGAATAATCAGTTGAGCGCAAAAAAGACATGCAAAGCTACCGCTTCCTGCTCACGCCCCTTGCCTACATCCGTGTAGGTAAGATATTGATGCATAGTGCTTTCGAATTGTGTGTAGTCACCTTTTTGGTGATAAGCAAGTTTTTCGATTTGCTAGGTGCATCAAGAGCTTGCGTGGACTTTAGTGATCCAACTGATTAATCTAGGTTTAATGCTAGTCATTACCAGCCATTGCGTTAATACCGGCTACTCCCACTCAATCGTAGCCGGTGGTTTACTGGAAATATCATAAGCAACCCGCGATATGCCGTCGACCTCATTAATAATGCGATTCGATACCGTTTCCAAGACTTCATAGGGTAAATGCGCCCATCGTGCGGTCATAAAATCGATGGTCTCTACGGCTCTAAGGCTCACTACATAATCGTAACGTCGACCGTCGCCCGTGACACCGACCGACTTGACCGGTAAGAAAACCGCAAAGGCCTGACTGACTTTGTGATACAGATCATTTTTATATAACTCGTCTAAAAATATTGCGTCGGCCTGGCGCAGTATATCGGCGTATTCCTTTTTGACGGCACCCAAAATGCGCACGCCGAGACCCGGACCAGGGAATGGGTGCCGGTAAACCATATTGTGTTCTAGTCCCAACGCTTCACCAATCTTGCGAACCTCGTCTTTAAATAATTCTTTCAAGGGCTCTACCAATGTCAGGCGCATGTTCTCGGGTAGACCGCCAACATTGTGGTGAGATTTAATCAGGTGCGCCTTACCGGATTTGGCCCCGGCCGATTCGATCACGTCAGGATAGATCGTGCCTTGCGCCAAAAATGTCGCATTGTCGATCTTGGCCGCCTCTTCTTCGAACACCTCGATGAATAGATTACCGATAATTTTACGCTTTTTCTCTGGATCGGCCTCGTTTCCCAGGGCGTCTAAGAAACGTTGCTCGGCATCGACCCGGATGACCTTGACCCCCATGTGTTCGGCAAAGGTGGACATTACCTGGTCACCCTCGTGCAAACGTAATAAACCGTTATCAACAAAGACACACGTCAATTGATTACCGATAGCGCGGTGTAACAGCATTGCCACCACGGAGGAATCGACCCCACCAGACAGGCCCAAGATTACATGCTCAGTACCCACTTGCTGTTTAATCTGCTCGATATTGTCGTCGATAATATTGCCGGGGTTCCAATGGGTATCACAGTTACAGATGTCACATAGAAAGCGCCTGAAAATGGCCTCCCCTTGTTGTGTATGGGTGACTTCTGGGTGGAATTGCAGTCCATAAAAATGTCGACTCTCATCGGCCATGGCCGCGATCGCTGCATTGTCGCTGCTGCCGATGGTCTTGAATCCCTCGGGTAGGCGAGTAACCTGATCACCATGACTCATCCAGACATGCAGTAGGCCATGTCCCTGCTCATTGCATTCGTCTTGAATGTCTTTTAGTAAGCGGGAGTGTCCTCGCGCACGCAGCTTGGCAGATCCAAACTCGCTATGACCATCACCGGCGACCTCACCGCCCAATTGCGTGGCCATCGCCTGCATGCCGTAGCAGATTCCCAATACAGGAATAGCCAATTGAAAGACACAATCGGGCACCTCTGGTGAATCACTGACATTAACAAACTCTGGACCACCAGAGAGGATTATGCCTTTGGCATCAAACGCTTTGATTTGTGACTCCGTTAATAGGTCATAGGCGTGTATCTCACAATATACGCCCACCTCTCTTACCCGTCTCGCAATCAGTTGTGTATATTGCGAACCAAAATCCAATATCAAAATCTTGTGTGAATGTATGTCTGTTTTATTCAATGTTTGTCTGTGACCTATTTTGTGGTGAGTACGAAGCTGATTAATCTCATGTGGCGGATAAGAATTCTATACTCGATAATTAGGGGCTTCTTTAATGATCTGTACATCGTGCACGTGGCTTTCACTCATGCCCGCTGAGGAGACACGGACAAACTCAGGTTTCGTGCGCATCTCGTTTATATTCGCGCAACCCGTATAACCCATACTGGATCTGACGCCACCCAATAATTGATGGATGACCGGCTGCAAGGACCCCTTAAAAGGTACCCTACCCTCTATGCCCTCAGGTACCAATTTGTCTGCCTGGCTATCCTCTTGAAAATAACGGTCACTGGAACCTTGTTGCTCCGTCATCGCACCCAAAGAACCCATACCACGGTAGGCCTTGTAGGACCGGCCCTGATACAGTTCCACTTCTCCTGGGGCCTCCTCGGTACCTGCAAACATACTGCCGATCATAATGCAGTGCCCACCGGCAACAATCGCCTTAGCGACATCTCCAGAGTAACGGATACCCCCATCGGCTATTAACGGTACATCTAAGGCCTTTAAGGCCTTGGCGACGTTGGATATCGCGCTGATCTGCGGTACGCCTACACCGGTCACAATTCGTGTGGTACAAATTGAACCTGGACCGATACCGACTTTAACGGCATCGGCGCCCGCTTCGACCAAGGCGATCGCGCCTGCGGCTGTGGCGATATTGCCACCGATGACCTGCAACTCGGGATAGGTCTTCTTCACCCAGGCGACTCGATCAAGCACACCTTGAGAATGGCCATGGGCGGTATCGACGACGATGACATCAATACCGGCCTCGA
>JBGMRO010000463.1:0-3826 GCA_048061555.1 Thiohalomonadales bacterium
AATCACGAATCACGAATCACGAATCACGAATCACGAATCACGAATCACGAATCATGAGAATCGGACACGGCTACGATGCGCATCAATTCACCGACGGTGACTTTGTTATTTTGGGTGGGCATAAAATTGCCCACGAAAAGTCATTAAAGGCCCATTCGGACGGAGACGTGGTATTGCACGCCGTTTGTGATGCTATGTTAGGCGCGTTGGCACTAGGAGATATCGGCGAACATTTTCCCGATAACAATCAAGCCTATAAGGGGATTAGTAGTCGTGAATTGTTAAGACAAGTAAACACGCTCATTAGTGAAAAATCTTATCAGGTGAGCAATATGGATATCACCATAGTCGCGCAAGCACCAAAGATAGCAGCGCATAAACTAGCCATGCGTGAAAATATCGCCGCCGACGTCAATATCGAGTTAGACCAGATCAATATTAAGGCGACGACGACCGAAGGCATGGGGTTTACGGGTCGTGGTGAAGGTATCGCTACGCACGCCGTCGTTCTTTTGTCTAAAAAAAATAAATAATTATCCCTTGATTTTCCCTTGATAAATCCGAATTTCCAACAAATGGCCTCTCAATGGGCTTATGCCTATGAACGGCCCGAGATAAGCGGCCAAATTCGCAGCACTGCCGAAGATTTCATCGTCGTGGAAAAACTGAGTTTTGAACCCAGTGGCGAAGGTGAGCATGTCTATTTATATATTCAGAAACGCGAACTGAATACCTTGGATGTTGTGCACTTACTGGCAAATTTGTCCGGCGTAAAAAACAATCGCATTTCGTATGCCGGTCTGAAGGATAAACGGGCAGTGACTACGCAGTGGTTCAGTGTATTGATTACCGGTTTTCCCGAACCTGATTGGAAATTATTAGAGAGTGATAAAATTAAAGTAACGAATATTGTGCGCCATAATAAAAAACTTCGCAGAGGCGCGATACGATGCAATCAATTTTCCATAACACTTCGCGATGTGAACGGGGACCTCCAATTATTGGAGGAACGACTAGTCAACATTGAACAGCAGGGGTTACCCAATTACTTCGGTGAGCAACGTTTCGGACACCATTACCACAATCTAGAAATGGTTCAACAGCTGGCGCTAGGTCAAAAGAAAGAAAAAAATCGACACAAACGTAGCCTATATTATTCTGCGGCGCGTTCATTCCTGTTTAACCAGGTGTTATCACAGCGAGTTAGCCAAGCAAACTGGAATACCGCGATCAACGGAGACGTAATGTCTCTCGACGGGTCTCGTAGTTTTTTTAAGCCAGAACAAAATACTGCGGAAATCATGGAGAGAGTAAAGAGCAAAGATTTACACCCCAGTGGACCGCTTGTTGGCGCGGGAGAGAGCCAGGCATTACATGATGCACTAATTATAGAGCAGCAGTGTCTGCAAGAATTTCTCCATTGGGAAAAATGGTTAGCAACAGAACACATAGACGTTAATCGTCGCGCCCTACGAACATTGCCTAAAGCCATGCAATGGCAATGGAGCAATGACAATCGACTACAAGTCCGATTTGAATTACCCTCTGGCACTTATGCAACTTCAGTATTGCGGGAAATTTTGTCTTATAAATCCTGCTAATTTTTCTTTGTCGCCCATTTTTTCGCGTCAATTTCCGTCAATTATCTATTGGAGTGACCAAGGGGGGCACCGATAGCTTAATAACTTAACGAAATATTAGTTGCTAAGAAGGGGGGATTTTACTAACTTTTGTTGATGCCGAGGCAAGCATGATGATGTGGCCACCTCTCTGTTGAACCACATCCCAGCCAAACGATTCAAACACCTTGATGACTGAACGCAGGCAGGCTGGGCATTAAACCGCGATCTCCAGTTGCCGGGTCTCAATAGTCAAAGGAAGGCCTGTTCGGCCCTGACCTCCAGACATAACTGAATGGCGTCCTGAATATTGGTAATGGCTTCATCCTTGGTTTGGCCCTGGCTTACACAGCCAGGTATCGAAGGGCATTCGGTGATCCAGGGACCGTCTTCGTCTCGGTCCACTGTGATAATAAATTGCATCATATGACCCCTTAAAAAATAAAACAGTTTACCTATCTACTCTAAAGTATAGCGGGAGAACAGGCTAAATCCTGTTTACAGTTTCTCGTTTACTCATCCTACCTGTTGCCCGGTCGTCTCTGTCGCTAAGCGGTTTGCGGTGTGTTTAAGAATGAGGCTGTCCAACAGTACCTTGATTTATTGTTATTGAGAATGAGACGCATTTGTCGCCGACCCCTTTTTCCTATGACATAATTAAAGTAACGCACTAAATTCGTCATTGGATAAACCCGCCTGACGGATGATGGCGCGCAAGGTACCACGATCCAATTCTTTATGATCTGGTACAACAGTTTGTGCGAACGGGTCATCACGACGTAAAATAATGTGGCTACCGTGCTGGCGTTTTTGATAAAATCCGGCCTTGGTTAACGCATTCACACACGTTCGCCCTGATATGCGCGGTAGTTTGCTCACACAGCTACAAGAATGGTATCAAAGGAGTCATCGGGAACCGACAAGCCATCATCTTCGAGTGTCATGACATAGCCTTCAATGGCCTCTTTGATATTAACAATGGCTTCTTCGCGGGTCTTGCCCTGGCTGATACAACCGGGGAGGCTCTGGCATTCGGCAACCCAGTAACCGTCTTCGCCGTGGGAGATAACAACTTGTCTCATTACATGATCCTCAATCACTTAATATCCCTATTCTAGTCAAAAACGGGACAGTAGTAACGCTACTATTGCACTATTTTCCTTTTTTAGCCGCCTTACGTTGACGGCGCAGATTATTCTTCGTCTCGATCCACCGCGAAAGTAAATTGCATTATGTGACTCCTTAAAAATAAAACAGTTTTCCTGTTTACTCCAAAGTATAGCGGGCGCATGCGCAATATCTTGTTACATATTCTCGTTTACCCATCCCACCTGTTACCCGGTTGTCCCCGTCGCTAGGCCGTTTGCGGTGTGCTTAAGAATCAGGCTGTCTAACAGATTCTTAGCGACGTTTTTTCAGTCGGGGTAAACTCATTGAGCGCCTCGAACTGCATCCTAAAATCCTCACTCGGGCCGCGTTGCGTATCCCCGAAAACCAGATCATCTTTTGCAGCGTAAAGACACCCGCTTAACTGTACCGTAATTGTTACAAAAATTTAGTAAATATATCAAAAAGTTAGCGAGTAAATCGTATTTTTCGCTGCGACAAGGTCGAGGATTCTAGGGGGTATCGCCGAAACCGTCCGTTAGAATTGTAAGTGCGTTATACTTATTCGGGTATCCTATTTTATATTTAATATAAAAGGCTGAAAAATGAGAGACGTTAAAAAGCTCAAATTCTTCGGCCATTTACCCACACTGATAACTGGAAAACTCAATGTTTCCTTTTAATGTGATGACCTCTAGCATGCCGTTATAAGTGTATGTTCCAGAAACGACTTGACGAATGATCTCAATTCGCGCTTTTTATAAGCTGTGCGCTTCTTTAATCTGAAATAAGTGCATAAAAAGCGACCAGTCCAGTGGCTGTGTTATTCAGTTTTGCACGTAATGGCAGTGCAGGCGATGTCTTTAACATATTGAAATTACACAATAAGCTGCAGATTTACTAGATATGCTGTTGAATACCAAAAATAGAAGCTGGATTTAACTCCATTTCATGGGTTATCGCTGTGGTTTTGGCTTACATCCGTGAATGAATGTGGTAGTCTTGCGGGCTTAATTAAGGCACGTTTTCATCACTAATAATAAGATTTTTTTGAGGGGCTGGCTTATACACCGCTTTGCGATAACATATTGCGCGATATG
>JBGMRO010000464.1:0-3820 GCA_048061555.1 Thiohalomonadales bacterium
TGCAAACTGCCAACTTCCCTTAAGGCTCATCTGCAGTCGTCTGTTTCTTACATCTGCTGTCAGGTCAGGTTCGAACATATACAATTTATATGTGTTTTTTTACTTCTCTCGCTTTTTCGATGCAGCTTTCAATGCAACGCCATAAGCTTTTTTTGCCCAGAAATTCATTTCTTCGACGTCTTCTAAAGCTTCTTCTGGAGCCTGATAGTAAGACATTTTGTATTCCTTGCCTTTCTTGTTGTATGTAAATGCTTCAAGCTCTTTAGCTTTAAATTCAATTTCGGTCTCCTTATCTGACTTCAGATAGAGAACGCTATCTGCAACTAATCCAAACATTAGTCCTTCGAGATATATTCCATGTCCTCCGAACATACTCTTTGCGTGAACCGGTCCAATTGTTTGCATCAGCTCGACAACATAAGACACAAATTCTTTTTCTTTTTGTGATGTTGGCATAGTGAGCCTGGATATCTGTGGTTACTGTTTTCTTTTAAAGCGTAACGTCTGCATAATCAGCGCCTTTTACGCGTCTGATGGGTACACTTATTATGTGCATTGTTTACTTAATCGCAATTACAGCACTTGAAGGGCCGGTTAGTGGAATCATAGAAGTTTTAGTATAACCAATTTCATTTGCCCAGCCATTAAAATCCGCCGCAGAAAAATCATAACCTTCAGGTGTTTCTATCAACATATTTAAAGACATCATTAGACCAAAAGTATTTGTATCTCGATTATCATCAATAATATTCTCTATTACTACTAATGAACCACCTGGTGGCAAGGCATCATATGCTTTTTTCATCAATGCTTTTTTATCCTCGGTTCCCCAGTCATGCAGAATATTTCCCATGGTGATGACATCTGTTTCTGGAAATTCATCCTCGAAGAAATCTCCTGATTGAATATCTACCTTATCACTCAAACCCATGTTAGTGATATTCTCGGTAGCAATCGGGCTTACTGGAGGCAGGTCGAACGAGATACAGCTCATGTGATTTTGATTCATGGCGACTTGTGCTGAAAGATAGGCCCCTGCACCACCAATATCACAAAGAGTTTTATAGTTGGAAAAGTCGAACTTGTTGGAAAAAGCCATGAAGTTTCCCATTTGTATGCCACCCATTGCATTTAAAAATTCCCGAAGATTTTCTTCACTGGAATATAATTCCTCAAAAAGAGATTTGCCGCCTGACTTAGCCTCATTTTGGGGTAGCCCTGTTTTGAGACCCTCCTCAAGATACTGCCAAAATGGATACAGCCTGTTATTTGACATTTCTAACATACCACCAACATAACCAGGTTTGTTCTTATCAAGAAAAAGGTCAGAGTCGTTTGCATTGCTATACATAGAAGTTTCTTTTAGCCCGCGTCTTGTCAAAAAACCTAATGCCACCAGGGTATCCAGAAAATCATAAAGACTTCTTTCGTGGAGATTCAGTTTGTCTCCAATTTCTTGCCCTGATAACTCTCTTTGAGATAAATGAGTAAATAACTCCATCTGAACAGCCGTAAGTAACGTTTTTGATGCCCAAAATCCCATGCCGATCTGCATGATTTTTGATGGATCTACATGTGCACTTTCTTTTTCCATTTTATCCTCCGATCTTTTATTGTTTGTTTAGACACATAACGGATAAGTTTACCTGCCGTTTTTATATAGAGCAGAGTGGATCGACGCGGTATATTGACCGGTCAACTGAGTTCAAGCATTATGCGTTCTTATCATTGACAATTTTTGATTGTTTTTTTAATAGTGGGATTAATATATGAAATTGTCATAATTCGATTGCTGCACTAATTACTAATATGTTTTTTGCAAATATTTGATCATTAAGTAACGGCGGAATGCATCTCCTTTTGCACCAAACATACCATAAAATCCAGGACCTGGTAGTATTACACCTGGTGTATCTATAAGCTATATTTTTACGATTTTTGTTGTTGTTTGCTGATCATTTTTTTATCTGGATTCATTGTATTCCCTTGTTTTTTATTATACATAACGCTCTTGATGACCAGTTTTATCTAGTGCGGCTTATTGCGCCGTCACTCTCAAACGATTTGTTATGTGTTTAGTTGCATCTATAGGTTGATGCCATCTGATCCCGCTCCACAGTTGCCGCAACGACGCCTAAACATACCCCAGGTATTTTGTTTAAAGAAATATCTGCTATTACAATTATGGGCATATGAATATTGTTGTTAGACTCAAAGTTATTACACCGGTCACCAATATAACCCATGCTGTGTTTTGTAATAAACCATACTGTTGCATGCGTAGTGCGCCAAATAATAATGCGATGCCTGTACCAGATAAAATAACACCAATATCTCGCCATATTATCACTGACGCAATTTTATTAGTTTTTTTCAAATTGATTTCATCCATAATTCTTTAACCACATAACGACCTGGCTCACGGGATTTTGCGAAGTGCAGCGTAGCAAAATTTCGATGCAGCGCCTTGTATGGTTAAATTCATCCATTAATTCCCCTAAGTGATAAAGTGAAGCCCGTAACCTGTTACAGCAAGTTACCGGTTCAGTAGTCCGATGAGTGCCTGGTCTTAAAGACCGTTAACAAGCGGGGACGCTGAACCGACCCGATATTTAACTCGAACAGTCGAATGAGCTTCAAGCTCGAATTTAGCAAGGATGAGTCCTTAATGACAAATATTAAAAAGAGTAAATCAATCATTAACGTAGGCGTGGACGTGGGTAAGCAATATCTGTATGTCTGCATTCATGAAAAAGCACTACACTGGCAGGAAGAGAACAACGCACAGGGTATCAGACGTTTACTAAAGCGATTATCCTATTATCAAGTTGAACGTCTCGTCATGGAGGCGACCGGACGACATGAGTTCGATCTTGCTGAAGCCGCGTACAATAAAGGTATACCTGTTTGTATTGTTAAGCCTTTATCGGTTCGAAGATATGCTGAAGCGATAGGCCAATTAGCTAAGACAGACAAAATCGATGCAACGCTTATTACCCGTTTTGCAGCCGAAGTTAAGCCCAGAATCACCCCAAAGAAAAGTAAGAATTTAATAGCAATCAAAAACTTAGTAGTACGACGTCGTCAGTTAATTAATCTGCGAACGCAGGAGATGAACCGTGTACAGATAATGGGAAAAGAATTGGCAGTTTTCTGCAGGCGAATGATTCGCCACCTGGATACAGAGATAAAGCGCATGGAGAAGCGCCTGGCCTCACATGTCGAGCAGCAGAATGGACAGAGAACAAACAATATTAAAAAGCGCACCAGGTGTTGGTGACACATTAGTATATACACTGTTGGCAGATTTACCTGAACTGGGCATGCTGAACAATCGTGAGATAAGTTCGCTAGCCGGTGTTGCGTCGATCAATCGTGACAGTGGCCGGCTAAGAGGTAAGCGACGGATTAAAGGTGGACGTGCGAGTGTGAGAACAGTGCTATATATGGCAACACTTAGCGCTACGCAATGCAACCCCGTAATAAAAGCATTTTATAAAAAACTGGTGGCGCAAGGCAAGCATAAAAAAGTCGCATTAACTGCCTGCATGAGAAAGTTATTAATTATTTTAAATGCGATGGTAAGAGACAAAAAAGAATGGGTTTTTTAATTACTTTTTAAGGGGTTGACGCCACAGTCGCTTGTTAGCCATAATGTCGTGTAAGCCACCAGAAACATATTTATGAAGAACACTAGATACCAACGTTTGATAAGGGATACCTTCTTCAAGCGCACGCCTTTGAAGTGACTCAAGATCACGGCTTGAAATTCTGATGTTAATTCGTTTGTCTTTTTTAAATGTTTCCTCAGCGGCGGCTT
>JBGMRO010000465.1:0-3817 GCA_048061555.1 Thiohalomonadales bacterium
GTCCCATGGTGTACTCGGTAAAGGTATTGTAATGGTCAAAGTTTTGCGCCAACGCCTCCGGCCCGGTAATGGGGTTAGCGCCGTTTAAGGCATGCGATATTAGTGTTCCACCCGAGTTCATTTTGCTCCAAGCGAGCTTGAGGAATTCGATAATTTCCTCTTTTGTCAGGTGGTTTAACTCCTGTTCACAAAAAATGACATCATAGGGATCTTGGCTTTGCTCTAGAAATTCGAAGGCGGTAGCCGTTTCACAGTTTAGACCGCGTTTTTTAGCGAGTTGAATTTTCTCTGGGAATGAATCGATCCCCACCACATCTGTATATCCGTGGCGTTTTAGCATATCAACGAAATAACCTGGGCCGCAACTGATAACGAGCACCTTGCTGCCCTTGTCCTTCGGAACATGGGGTAGGTAATTATGTTTGTAGAACTTGTAAAGGGAGCTGTATCCCTTCTCAATATTACCGGGGCCTTCCCAGAAAGAATCAAACGGTTCCATCTTAGCCGTTAATTCACGCGTGTCAGTCATTTCATGTCTCCAACCTAGTCTGTGTAATAAGTGAGTGCATCGGTAATATCGAGCAAGGAGTTTAACCGAATTGCTCGGGTAATTCGAATGTATATGCTAAGTCTTTGAATATAAAATTTAAATATACCCAAAGCGTTTGAGATTTAGGTGTTTATCGTGTGTCAATATTGACTCTCAGTTAGGCGCGACAATCCAATATAGCCATTCTATATAAGGCGGAGCAACAACACTGAGAGTGGATAGGGACACGCTAGAAAGGCCGAAATCTTAAACTTTTTGGGTTATAGGTAATCGATGCGCTTCGTTGCGAGATGAATAACCACTGAGCGGCGTATCGACAGACGCCAAGAGAGGACAGTATTGTAAATACTGCAAGTCCTGGATTACCGTAAAGCGGCTAATGTTGTAAGCAGGACTCGGGTAAGATCTCGATAGACCGGCAGTGATGTTGTTGGATCATTTGGCCTTGGTCACGCAAAGAAGCAGTGAAGTTACAGAAATAGTGTAAATATTTAATAGCGAAGTTGGCTATTTGGTATAAAATAACTGATTCACGATCTTAACAATAAAAACGACCATATTAATGCGAATCCTATTTGTAAATTATGAGTATCCACCTTTAGGTGGAGGTGGTGGCGTTATCAACAAGCTTATTGCGGAAGAACTTGCCAAACAGCACGATGTTGCAATTCTCACTTCGCAAGGCATGGGGCGACCGAGAGAGACAGTGGAAAATAATGTAAAGGTCTATCGGGTGCCGGTATTTTTCCGTAGTCGACAGGCTGCTGCGAATATGCCATCAATGTTGGCCTTCTTACCCAGTGGTTACAGAACGGGTCGGCAGTTATTAAAGGAATCGTCTTTTGACGTGATTAACACTCATTTTGTCGTGCCCACCGGCCCAGTGGGGGATTGGCTGTCAAATTATGCCTCGGTTCCGAATGTATTGTCGGTACACGGGGGTGATTTATACGATCCGAGTAAATGGACTTCACCACACCGGCACTCACTATTACGCAATTTGGTAAAAAAGTTACTGAGAAAGGCAGACAAAGTAGTGGGTCAATCCAGTAATACCTTACAAAACGTAAAAGAATATTATGATGCCGACCTAGCCTGTGACTGCATCCCCTTAGGCATAGTTCGACCAACGGATACGACGGTTGCCCCTAGAGAACGCTACCATTTACAGGAAGATGATATTGTCCTTGCAACGGTAGGCAGGCTGGTTTCCCGTAAGGCTGTGGATAAATTGATTAATGTGGTAAAGAATCTGAACAATCAAAAAGTACATCTTTTTATTATTGGCTCGGGGCCTCAAGAGGAGAGCCTGAAACAAGTCAGCGCAGAATTAAACTTAGCTAAACAGATCCATTTCCTGGGTCAAACAGATGAAAAAGAGAAATTTGAAGTGCTGCGCATGGCGGACATTTATGCGTCCACCAGTCAACATGAAGGTTTTGGCATCGTTTATCTCGAAGGTATGGCTTGTGGCTTACCCATAGTTTGTTACGATTACGGTGGCCAAACCGACTTTCTGACCAGTGGTGAAACAGGCTATTTAGTGAAACTAAATGACCTGGACGCATTTACGACATCTTGCCAGAATCTGATTGACGATGCCGATTTCCGTAAAAAAATGGGCAAGCAAAATCAGATTGCCGTTGAAGCGTATTACATCGACCATTGTGCCAAGCGTTATGAAGAAGTATTTCAACAAGCCATAGATAACCGAAAAAAGGATATTTGATTTGCCTACTCCCATTGGCCATGCGGTGTTGGGTTTGGTCATTGCGAAGTCAATTAAACCTGATTCCGAACGCACTATGGCCTTTTGGTTACTGTTTAGTGTTATTGCCGCCAACGCGGCAGATCTGGATTTCGTGCCGGGCTTGATATTGGGGGACATAAACCTGTTTCATCAAGGACCTTCGCATTCTATTATTGCTGCGTTATTGTTTGGCTTGGTTTCGGTATGCGTGGCGCCACTACTAAAAGAATCACGTAGGAAAGTGGCGTTGTTGGGTAGCGTCGCTTATCTATCGCATCTATTGTTAGACATGTTTGGGCATGACGCCCGTGAACCTATAGGGTTACCCCTGGCTTGGCCGATTAGCGATATGCACTGGCATATCTTTCCCGTCTTATCGGGGGTACGGCACGGTGCCCCTGGAGATAGCCTTGATATTTTTTTGCAGGAAGTATTTTCTGTACATAATCTGATCTCCGTTTTGAAGGAAATCGTGATCATCTTGCCCATATTCGTTATTGTCTGGTACGTAACCCTGGTACGTAAAAAGGGTACGAAAAAAAGGGCACGACGACTAACAAGTTTCGAGAATGACAAGACGTGAATTCGTTACTTACCACTCTAAACATCAAATTAATGGAATCGAAGACAACTACATTATCATGAATGAAATAGACAAAAGTAATATAATTCGTGACAAATTGGCCCAGGCAAAGACATCGCCTTTGCAGACCTATAAAATGCTAACTGTGGGTGACGTGGGTTGGTTACCGTTTCTACGCTATGAGTTTATTTGCTTTTTCTTTGGGGCCCTTTCGGGTGGGCTGGGTTTTTTACTGCGTAAGAAACTCTATCCGCTATTATTTCGTAAAACGGGTGGTGGGTTGATCTTGGGGAAGAACGTGGTGGTACGTCATCCCGGTAGCATTAACATTCACGACGGTGTCACGATCGACGATAATTGCCTAATCGATGGTCGAGGTCATGCAACAGAGGGATTAATACTCGAAGACAACGTCCTCATTAATCGAAATTGCATGATTCAGGCTAAATCAGGAAAGATTAGAATCGGTAAACGAAGCTCGTTTGGTAGTAATTCCGTCATTGTTTCCATGGCGGGGATCGATATTGGGGAGTCCGTATTAGCGGCGGGAAATGTCTATATCAGCGCCGGCGCATACAAGATGGAGGACCTGTCTATCCCGATTATGGATCAGGCCGCCTATTCAAAGGGGCCTATTACCATTGGTGACAATGTCTGGATAGGGACGGGTGCCGTAATACTGGACGGAGTCAGTATCGGCAAGAATGCGGTCATAGGGGCCGCTGCCGTGGTGAATAAGGATGTGCCGGAAAATGCCATTGTCGCCGGTATTCCGGCAAAGATCCTCAAATATAGGGAATAATAATCGGTTTTATTCTTTTTTTATAACGACTCAGGCAACTATTGGTCAGTATCAAGAGGTGGGCTGGGTAGTTATCTTGTTTTTTCATATAAAAATATAAATATTATAATTATGAATTTAATATGTGCGGTA
>JBGMRO010000466.1:0-3814 GCA_048061555.1 Thiohalomonadales bacterium
TGGGCAGGCACCTGGGGCGGTGGCGTCAGTCACTATGATGGCAAAACCTGGACCAACTATACCGTGAAAGACGGCTTGGCCGGTAACATCGTCTACTCCGTCGCGGAGGCAGACGACGGCGTAATGTGGTTTGGTACCAGCGGTGGTTTAACTCGTTTTGATGGCAAGAAATGGAGTAAAATAACTCGGAAAGAGGGTTTGGTTGACAACCATATCTACGCAATTGCACCGACACGCGATGGAAAAATATGGGCGGGTGGAAAATCCAGCGTTATGTTGCTGGCGAAGCATGAGTAATAGGCAAGGGGAGAAAAGTAGTGAATATTGATAGTAAAGGTATCGCGGTGATTGTCTTAATCGCCGGTGGCGCGGTGGCATTGGCCTATAATATGGGCGCGAACCATAATAACATGCCAGTGCAACCTACGGCGTCCACGATGCCAGGTAATATGCCGGGCCAACAAGCTGCGCCTGGTGCGGCTGCGGTGCCCGCAACATCTACTATGGCGCGGGGACAGGGTAGTGCGCAGCAGAATGCCGCTATGGATCTTTCTCGCTCGGCCAATAGTGCTGCGATGCCTACGGCTTCGGGCAATGGTAAATTTACCCACTTTCGTGTCGGTAGTCGCAATGTCAAAGGTATGTTATCAGACGGTGATACCGTATGGGTTGGAACCTCGGGTGGGGCTATCCGTTATGATATAAAAACAGACGAATATAAGATATTTGATGTGAATAACGGTAGTCTAATTTCAAATGGTGTATTTCATCTTAGTCGCCTCGCTGACCGTATAATGGTGGGTACTTATGGTGGCGGTATGTCGGCCTTTGATCTTAAAACAGAAAAATGGCGGAACTACAACATACCTGACGGACTGGCCGATCAATTCGTCTATGACATAGACGAAGACGAGGCGGGTAATTACTGGATAGCAACCTGGTCGGGCGTGAATTTTGTACCGGGTGGCAATATGGATGAGCCTAAGGGTTGGGAAACCTTTATGGTCGAAAATACCGATGGCGGTCTACCTAATGATTGGGTCTATGGCGTAGAGGTAGGCAAAGACGGTAACGTATGGTTCGCCACAGAAGGCGGGTTGGCGTTATTAGACAAGGATCGAAAATGGTCCAATTGGCAGCATAAAGATGGCCTCGGTGCCGACTATGATGAAGTCAAGAACGATATCGCCTTCAAGAATGACCCGGCTAAGGCATCCAAGCACCACGCGAGACAAAAGGCAGAACAGGGTGTGGGTGATGACGTAAAGGTTGGCTACAATCCCAATTACATCGTTTCTATGGTAGTCGACAATGATGGTAAGGTTTGGTGCGGTACTTGGGGTGGTGGTTTATCGATCTTCGACGGCAGTAAATTTACGACATATACCGTCAAAGATGGTCTGCCTGGCAATCACGTCTTTATGCTGTATAAAGGTAAAGATGGCGAAGTTTGGATAGGTACCAATAAAGGTTTAGCGAAGTTGAAAAAAGATGGTAAAGGATTTCGTGTCATGACTAAGGCCGATGGCCTATATGCAGATAATGTGTTCTCCATGACCGAGGCCAATGACGGGACCTTATGGGTGGGTAGTTTTGGTGGTGTGGCCAAGATATCGAATTACAAATTGTAATCGGCATACAGAGGTTTTATCGAATATAACCACCCCCGCATGGCGTTTCCATTCGGGGGTTTTTTTTCGATACAGTTTAGGTAATAGGATTATGAACAAAGTAAAAATGCTATTCTTTTTCTCACTAGTGGTGATGGTCGCCTGTAGTGATAAGCAATCGCAGACAGTTGCCGATAGTAAGGATAAACAATGGGTCGCCGGATGGCGTGAGACGAGTAGTCTGATGTTCCCGCGTGCCGGTGCTGCTACGGTAGAGGCGGGTGGTTTTCTGTACGTCATAGGCGGTATCGATGGTTCAAGATTTGTACCTATGGTCGAGTTCGCCAAAATAATGGAAGACGGGCACCTTGGTCCTTGGCGACGAACTAGTCCGTTATTGCAAGAACGAGGTTTTATCGATGCGGTAACAGCGCGAGGTTATCTCTATGTCGTAGGCGGTGGCAATGGTCCTAATGGAAAAAACTTGTTACGCTCGGTCGAGCGGGCCAAGATATTGGCCGATGGCCAATTGGGTGAGTGGCATGAGGAGAAAAATGGCTTAATCATGCCAAGGCGTTGTTCAAAGATAATACGTCAGGGAAACTTTATCTATGCCCTGGGTGGGTTTGCAGGTGCTTTATTAGACACCGTAGAAAAGGCGAAAATCGGTCTAGACGGTCATTTGGGTGAATGGAATATAGAGAAAGAGACCATGACCATACCTCGTTACGTTAATTCTGTTAAGGCCAGCCAAGGTTATACCTATGTTATTGGTGGTCACGATCAGAACAAGGGTGTGGGCATCAATAACGTAGAATGGACCAGCCCGGATGAAAACGGTGTCATGAAAAATTGGCGCGTAACCGAAGGCCTGCAAGCGGGTCGTTACGGCCTAAGCAGTGCAAAATTTAGTAAACGCCTGTATGCCTTAGGCGGTCTTACCGGCCTGGAGTATCTGACTAGCGTGGAGACTAGTGAAATACAGGCTAATGGTGAACTCAGTCCCTGGAGATATACCACCGAGATGATCGAGCCACGGGCGACCTTTAGCACACTGGTTTATAAAGGTTGGTTATATGTTATCGGCGGCACCAATCAGGATCGTTATTTAAATACCGTTGAATACGCCCGCATTAATCCAAAGGGCGACTTAGGGTTTTGGGGTACGCCCACAGAGGTCGCCGCGTATAGTCAACGACAGGCCGCACTAAAATCTAAAAAAACCCATCTACCCAATACCGGTGAAGTCATTTCATTGAAGCAGGCTTCCATGTATACCTATATTAACGTGAATGGAAATCTAGGCAATGTCTGGATCGCGGGTCCCAAGATCGAGCTGAATCCAGGTCAGGTAATCGGTTTTAGTAAAGGGGTCACCATGACCAATTTTTTCAGTAAAGAATTACAACAGCAATTTCCTACGATACTTTTTGTCAGCAAGATAGAAAAAAAATAGTTAATAACTACAGGGGCTAGTATCAAAGCATGGGGGCAGCGGCGGTATCTCAAAGAAGGCGACGGAATTTATGATGAATCCTCCGATCAATCCTACGTCCTACATAGAACCTTTGTTCCGTCCCCCCAGCGAAGCCAATTCACTCATTCTGCAGATTACCAACGGATGCTCGTGGAATAAATGCACCTATTGTGAAATGTACACGGCACCACAAAAAAAATTCTCGGTGAAAAAGCAGGCAGATGTACTTTCTGATATCGAGACGCTAGCGGTACAAAATCCCGAAACACGCCGGGTATTTTTGGCGGATGGTGATGCCATGGTTTTATCATCGCGACGCTTGCTTGCAATAATGCACAATATTAGAAATAATTTTCCAAAGCTAACACGAATATCCTCGTACTGCTTGCCACGAAACATACAATCAAAATCGGTGGCTGAGCTTAAACAGTTGCATGCTGCAGGCCTTGGGTTAGTCTATGTCGGTGCGGAAAGTGGTGATGACGAGTTATTGAAATTAATATCCAAGGGTGAGACCTTTGCCTCCACAGTCGACGCGCTACAAAAGCTGCATGATGCGGGTATAAGAACCTCGGTGATGATCTTAAATGGACTGGGCGGACGTAGTTTCAGTGAGCAGCACGCATTAAATTCCGCCCGCCTAGTCAACGCGGCACAGCCAGATTACCTGGCGACCTTGGTCGTGAGCTTCCCTATGGGTGAGCAACGCTTTCGACAAAGTTTACCC
>JBGMRO010000467.1:0-3802 GCA_048061555.1 Thiohalomonadales bacterium
CGCGCCTTGTCACGGAGTAAATATAATGCACCCTTTACTAGGGAGAACCCTATCCGTGATGGGTGTACACGCCAAACACTATCTCTGCGCAAAGGCTTAATTTACGCCTACGTAGATTTTTTCTTCTTTACAGCCTTCAACTGGATCTCTATTCTTCGATTGAGTGAGCGTCCTTCATTAGAATCGTTCGGTGCGACAGGTCTATTCTCACCGTAGGAAACTGCACGCAATTTGCTACTATTAACGCCGTGTTTTTCTAGCAGCCGAACGACACTAGCGGCTCGTGCCGCCGCTAGCTCCCAATTACTTGGGAACTTTTTAATCAGCGTACCATGGATCGGTAGATTGTCTGTATAACCCGCCACGATTACGACGTATTTGTTATTTGTGAGTCGTTCGCTGACCTTCTTGATAACCTCAGCACCGCGTTTATTGAGTTTTGCTGATCCCGACGAAAATAGAATATCATCGGACAAATTTAGGCTAAGGCCGTCTTCGAGCTGTTTTATCTTGACCTCATTCGATTGAAGTTCATCTTTTAATTCTCCGACTAAGTCATCGTAGAGCTTATTAGTGCGTTCCATATAGGTTGCCGAGGCTTCAAGTTCTTTCTGGCTCTTGCGCAATTGCTCCTCTTTAAAAGTCAATTCCTCGATCGTATTCGCTAGTAATTGGTTTTTCCGAGTCAATTGTTTCCCTCGTTGAGAGAGTTGCTGATTACTCGTATTTAGCTCAGAGGAGGCTGTATTTAACTCCGCGCGAGTTGTGTCTAATTGCTTTGTGGTGGTGGCAAGGTCACTATTGATATTGTCCAATTTGTCGTTTAATGAATCTCGGTTAGTGGTAACGTCGGACAAATTACTGGTCAGTTTGCTATTCTTTGAATTTAGTTGGTCACGCTCTATAATTAAGGCATCGTGTTCGCCTAGTAATTGATCATATTTTGATTGTGAGACACAGCCACTCCCTATTAGGGTTATTGACAGCAAGGTAAGCAGGGTAATTTGAGAAATTTGAGCTGAGTTTGTGAATTTGTGGAACACATTTGCCTCCATATAAAGTCGATGCTAGAAGAGAGCGGTAGCCATCTATATTAAAATAACTGTATTTCTGGGATTCCTTGAACACCCCCACAATTGCATAATGCGAGATCGCTAATGAATTTCCCGAAACTAAGATTGTGGCTAGTGTAAGAAATCAATTACTTAATTACAATAACATTAGTCAATTTGCGGAAAAAAAATATAACTTATTGTATAATAACGGCTTGTTTTGCCATAGATTATTAAATTCGTGCTTTTTGTCATTGGCTGACTGAAAGCTGTCTATGTAGCAGTCAGTATTCAAACCCTTTATAACTTGAGTTATGTTGTATTCGCACAATGATATGACCAGAATTAACTATTTTTAACGGATGGTCGCTACTCTAAGGTTTTGCGAATATAAAATGAGTCCTCGGACAAACATTAACAGCGTACATAGACCTGAGTTCAGTGAAGTGGCGCCAGCTAATTTTCCTGCACCCTTTATAATAGGAAAATCTTACCTCTGATGTGGCTGAAAATAAGTTTGCACATAATCCTGTGCATATACTTTTTCTCCTTGTTGTCCTGTACAACTTTAAAGGTGCGTAATCAAGCGATCGTAGATGAGTACCAGGCGCTAAACAGGCAGGACGGTATCGATGAGAAGGAGGCGTATATTATTGTAAAGTATTTTATGCATATTCAGCATAACTACTATGGTGTCAAATATTATTATGCGAAGAAACCTGCGGATATGGGAACCTATTGGGAGTTCTCCACAGAATACAGAAATATCCATTATGAAAATAACATCGACGACAAGTTTTTTATACGAGTCATTAAGAAAAGCGGAGACGTATCCTCGCGAATGATACGCACCGGCATCGATAACAATGAGCAAACCGCATTAAAGAAACGTTATAAATCAATTGTATATAGTGATGGTATCGATCGCCAGGAAGCGATTGTTAAGGTAAAATACCATTATTTTATAGAAGCAAAAAATCAATATACTCATTACGTGGTCAAGTTTACGCCGATAGAAACTAAGAAATATTGGGCATTCGAGTTGATACTTCGCCAAAACTCTCCGTTGGCGAGGCAAAAATCGGCCTCGGACTTCAAAAAATCAGATTCATTATATCTCGTAGTAAAAAAGGAAAACGGTGAGTTATTTAAAGAGCGTCTATTCCTCAATCTGGTCAAATAGTCTATGAATTACCACGGTACAGACTAGTAAATTACGGAGATCAATCTTGAAATTTCCTTACTTCATACGCAATTTTTCTAAGCAGGCGATGTGCCTGGGGTTTAGTATTGCGCTGAGCTCTAGTCTACTTTCAGGGTGTGCAAATAACAATATAAGGCAATATTCGAAGCATAGTCAGACAGAGACGTTACTGGAAAATTTAAATAGTAGTGACAAAAAACTGCGTGTAGATACCATTAACGCCTTAGGAAAAATGAGAGACCCTAGGTCTATAAACGCATTGAGCCAGCGATTGAAATCGGATAACTGGGTCGAACGTGAAGCGGTGGTGAATGCGCTTGCGGGGATTAATGACTATTTAGTCATAGAGCCACTCTTTACCGCTTTGTCGGATAATGAGCAGTTCGTCAGAGAAGCGGCCCAGAAGGCGCTACAGGAGGTAGTCGTTCGTCTGGGGAAAAAGCGTGACCCACGTATGATCAAGCAGATCGTGAATGAGTTGTCGAACAAGCGATCTCAGGTTAGGCGAACAGCCGCCAAGTTATTGCGTACGGCGGTCAGATCTTTGCATTTTGTCGACCCACAGGAATATTTGAAATATATATTATCGGGTACCACGAGTAAAAATCGTTATGTTCGACTCGCATCTGTGGTGATATTGAGAGAAATTGATGATCAAAGTATTTACACCCCATTAGTCGTGGCGCTCGATGATCCCGCTCGGGAAGTTAGAAACGCGGCAGTAGAATCCTTGATGTTATTAGATAAGCCCGATTCCACCGAACCGATCATGAAAGCAATGGCAGATGATAATCCCTTTGTTAGGATAAATGCGGCCAAACTGATTCGAAAATACAATCAAGGGTCAGCGGAAGGGGAGGGGACAGATGTTACGGTCCTACTGCGAATATTCGCGAGTCTGCCGTCATTGCCTTGCAAGATAATGACGACGAAAAAACCATAAATTTAATTGTTCCATTGTTACTCGATAGTTCTTCATTGGTTAGAGCAGTGGCTGTAGATTACCTCGATGATAAACATTGGTCGCCGGCCTCAGATGAATTGATAGCGGCACAATGTGTAGCAAAGCAAGCCTGGTTGCGCTGCCAAACACTGGGTGAGGCCGCACTTAAACCCTTGTTGACCGCGGCTCAGGATAAAGATCCAGAAGTGAGAAAGAGTGCCGGAGACGCCTTAGTTGTATTGGATTGGCAACCAAAGACCGTCGCTGAACAGGCGCAATATTGCGTGATCAGAAACGATTGGAAAAAATGCCAGGAACTCGGTGATGCCGCCGTTGATTCATTGATAAAAGATTTGGATCATGTCGATATTGACGTGCGGGTCAATGTAATTAAAACACTGGCCAGCATAGGTTCGATTAGGGCTGTACCCGCGTTGGCACTATATATTGAAGCCCCTGAGCAAGAGGTTCGCAAGGCAGTTGTTGAGAGCTTTGCCTATTTCGATACCAAAAAGGTTATTCCTCCTTTAATTATAGCGCTGGATGACACCGCCTATGATATACGCTTGTCTGCGGTAAATTCCTTGCAAGCAAATATACATG
>JBGMRO010000468.1:0-3781 GCA_048061555.1 Thiohalomonadales bacterium
CGGGCTGGCTGGGCGGATATAACTTTCAGTGGGCATGGTCGTCGGCATGGTGTGCAGGGCAATATGTTTAAACCTAACACATCAGTTGGATCGTAACGAGGGCGACTAAGGCGCTGAAGATAAACTATTTTTTTCTGATTTTAGGCGATCGCGTAGTCCCCCTACGGGTGAGTCTAAAATTAGAAAAAAATAGTTTAGGTTCAGTGCATTAGGCGTCCGCAGTAGATTAAACTGAGGTGTTAGGTTTAAGGGTGGGCCGTTACTTGAGTTAAGTTTCGGAGTTCAAGAGTTTAACAATGCCGACCATTGGTGGATGCGCTTCGCTTATCCACCAAATTGCAGGTTAGTACGGAATTAACGAGCCACTGAACTCCGAAACTTGAGATCATAACAATAGTGCATCATCGATGCGGTGAAAGACATCCGCTGCATCGATTAGCGAGGCCGCAGTCAGTGAGGGTACCCCATAGACCTCGGCGCGTACACCTGGGTCTGCACGGACTTTTTTTAATAGTAGGTCGAAGTCGCCATCGCCCGATAATAATATAACCGTATCGACATTTTTTGCTTCATCCATGACATCAATAGTAATACCCACATCCCAGTCGCCTTTCGCGGAGCCATCACTGCGCTGGATATAGGGTTTGAGTTTTACCGAGAAACCGATTTGTTTAAGTGCGTACTGAAATTTTTGTTGCCGTTCATCGGTGCTGGCGATGGCGTAGGCCGTTGCTGACACAATCTCACCTTCAGAATCAATTTGTTGCCATAGTTTTTGATAGTTAAAACGCCGACCGTAGGCCTGGCGAGTGGTGTAGTAGATATTCTGTACATCGACAAATAGCGCAATTTTATTCAAGGTGATATCCAATTCGCTGAGTGTAAAAAGAACTATATCAAATAATCTCCGATAAAGCTGGAGGTATATTCTAGGTTATTGCTATTACTACGTAGCATATTATTTATTATCTCTAATCCCGACGCTGCCGATAATCGCTGTATAGCAGACAAGAATATTGAAACGGCAGTCGGTGTGGGTGTTGCGTTAAATGGGGTTTGTTATGCTAAAGCGTAAACCCACGGCACACAGGCGTTAAGGAGAGGGTATTATTCAAAAAACTATTAGGTAAATAATAAATTGCAGATTTCGTTAACGAAATTGTTTAAAACGAGAACCTGACTCGAAATGCTTCAATTACCACTCAATGTAACGCAATTCTTAAAGCCTATGTGTTGATCACTAGCGAGAAGACACTGGACCCACAAAGTTGCGCAATAATTTCGCCGCGAGTAAACTCTATGTCCTTGACGCGCAAACGAACACCTTCCATCAAACGTAACCCCGAGCCATAAAGCAAACTGCAAATAGGCCACCAGGAGCTTCGAACACGCTTAAGAACCGCCGTTACCTCCATGCGAGTCAATACTACAGGTAATTTTCGTGGTTTCTTAGCATGCGTAACATCGTTAAGCCAAGGTAATTCGATCTGCAAGACCTCACGATACAAAAAAAGCACAGACGACAATGCCAGGTTTTGTGTAGAAGCTGCAACATTTCTGTTAACGGCCAAGTCGGTCAAAAATTGCTCAACTTTTTTCTTACCCATTTCTCGTGGGTGTCGTTTGTTGTGAAAAAAAATAAACCGCTGAATCCAAGAAACATAAGTTTCTTCAGTGCGAATACTGTATTGTTTCAAACGAATCCTTTCACGAACTTGGTCTAGTAGTTTAATAGGTCGTTTTTACTGTTTTTATGGGGTGCATAATCCTTGATGTTTTTCCTAACTACGCTAAAATTATCAAAATTTAGTTAATATAGCCCAGATTAGACGACACACAAGGTGTATTGGTGGTGATTTGGGGTGCCTATGTTTAGTTATGTTTAAAAAAAATGAATCTAGTTAGTGAAAAATCGAAAGCAATAGCAGAGAAATACTTTCCAGATAAAAGTGATACTGTTGTTGCCCAACTCCAAGATTACTGTGAATATCTGTTGGAGTTTTTTTCAGAGGACTCGCAACCAGAAACATATGAACGATTTTGCTTAGCTATATTAAAAATTGCAAAATCATCAAATGAAAAATTAAATGAAGCTGTTGAACTGGGTAAAACTGATTATAGAGATCTACTTGTTTCTGCGGGCTTCGGTAATTCAATTACAATTCACAATGATTGGGCTAGTAAAATACTTCATGAAAAAACATAACAAACAAGGATAAGTCGCGCGCGGCTGAGCCGCGACTTTATCATGTGGTTGAACAAGCCCGTCTTCTTCACCGTATGCTTATATATAGCAGATATCTGTTTTTGATTTTGGAAGAGTAGCGCCATCGTTTTAGATGGCGCTAAATCTTGAGCAAGCGAAGACCTCGCCTGATATCGACGATTTAAATGTAATGTTAAAATGACACCCAAATATTTGATACCTTCTAGTGACTTGGTTATATATAAAATAATGCGAATAATTATTACACTTTTGATTTCCATGCTTGGTAATTTACTAATACTGGATAATTATAGCGAAGCTAGCACTAACATCAAAAACTTAGTAAATAGCAAAAAATATGGTGCACACTTAAACAATGGGATAAGTTACTCCGTTCAGGGCAATGACAAAAAGGCAATCGAAGAGTACACGAAAGCTATAACTGATAGAAATTCTGATATAACATATAAAGCAGAAAATTATTATTTTAGGTCAAGTAGTTATTACGAACTAAAAGAATACAAAAAAGCACTTGCTGATATTAACAAGCTTATTTCCATCGGTGCTAATAATTCGTACACTTTTGCGTTACGTGCTGAGCTACATTCACACCGTGGCAAGTATCAAAAGGCACTATTAGATTATGATATTGCCATTTCTTTACTCAAGGATGAAACGCCATTACAAGCTACGTCATTACCTCCATATTATATTGGCATGTACGTTGAAAAAGTAATTCAACTTGACAATGAGTTTAATGAAAACAATAAGGGATTATTAAAATCTCATACAGCGGACATCTATCGAGAGAGAGGATATATAAATATTCAGTTAAACAATTTCGTTCAAGCGATAACGGAACTAAATAAAGCGTTACTTCTGTCGCCATATGATAGTACCTCTTATTTAAATAGAGGGATCGCTTATTTTACTTTAAATCAATTGGATAACGCCTTGCTTGACCTAAATAATGCGATCGATATCGACTCAACTGAAGACATGTTTTTCCGTTATCGAGGAAATATTAATGAAAAACTAAATAATCACATAAAGGCAATAGAAGATTATAAATATGCGTATAATCTTGAAAATAGCCTATCGAACATTCAAAATTTAGTACGAATTTATTCTACCGGCCCAGTTGAATTTCAAAAGCCCATTAAGGCGGTCGCATTAGCACAAAAATGGTTGGTATCCTCAAATAATCCACGTTTCATGCTTACTGCTGCGACCGCATTCGCATCTAAGTATGATTATTCTGGGGCTATTAAAATTGCACAAGATGCACTGGAGATAGCAAAAGTTTATAAAAATGTTACTCTCATTGCAGATATTGAGAGAGATCTTGATCTTTATCGAAACAAAATATCCAAGCATTAAAATGTTAACATAGTAACGACTTGACGTTGAGAGGACACTCAAATATTTGATAACCAATTACTATAAGTAAAGACTTGACCCTGACGAATTACATTTATTGTCCTCCAATTTACAGTATCGCTCTAATCAGATTGTCCGTAAAATGGAGGGGAGATCAGGTGCTCGTACCACCGCAGGGGAGGCAAGGCTATCACG
>JBGMRO010000469.1:0-3780 GCA_048061555.1 Thiohalomonadales bacterium
AGACCAAGCCGTTACTTCTCGTCGACGGTTCCTCATTTTTGTTTCGCGCCTACCACGCGATGCCACCCCTAACCAACCAACAAGGTGAACCCACCGGCGCGGTGTATGGTGTTATTAGTATGTTGCGTCGCCTCTTGGAGAGGTATCAACCAAGCCATATCTGTGTGGTATTTGACGCCAAAGGCAAGACATTCCGTAACGACATTTATGCAGAATACAAGGCCAATCGACCACCGATGCCCGATGAACTGCGTGTGCAAATACAACCCATACACGACATCGTCTCTGCCCTGGGTTTCCCCAAATTAGTCATAGAAGGCGTAGAGGCGGACGATGTCATCGGCACACTGGCGACACAGGCTAGCGTCTTAAAAATGGAATGTGTGATCGTGACCGGTGACAAGGACATGGCACAGCTGGTCAATGAACACGTATCGTTGCTGAATACAATGACAGACACCTTTACCGACCGTGACGGCGTAATCGATAAATTTGCGGTCAAACCCAAACAGATTATCGACTATCTCGCCTTAATGGGTGATAGCTCCGATAATATACCCGGTGTGCCAAAGGTCGGCCCTAAGACGGCGGCAAAATGGTTGAAACTGTATGGCGACCTGGACGGTGTCATTAGCCACGCCGATGAAATCAAGGGCAAGGTGGGTGAAAATTTGCGCGCTAGCCTGTCATTTTTACCGATGTCTTACCAATTAGCGACAATAGTCTGTGACGTAGACCTCGCAATGGCGCCACCCGACCTACAAATGCAGGCAGCCGATATAGGTCGCCTGCGGGAATTATACACCGAGATGGATTTTACCGCTTGGCTCTCGGCGCTTGGGCAAACCGCCACAGCGAAGACCGCTCTCTCAAGCGAGACCCACACAACGCCGCCCGCTAAGCCATCTGCCATCGCCTCAGGAACAGGTTCCTACGAGACAATATTGACTCAAGCCGTACTAAGCCGCTGGATTCAAAAACTGAAACAGGCGCCCTATTTTGCCTTTGATACCGAGACGACCAGCCTAGACTATATGCAGGCAGAGATCGTCGGCGTTTCTTTCGCAGTGACCGCGGGTGAAGCGGCCTATGTACCCTTGGCGCACGATTATGAAAATGCGCCACAGCAACTAGACCGAGACGCAACACTAGCCGCTCTTAAACCGTTACTTGAAGACCCCAAGATCGCCAAGCTCGGACAAAATTTAAAATATGATATGAGTGTGCTGGCGAAATACGCGATCAATATGCAGGGTATAAGCCATGATACCATGCTGGAATCTTATGTCATCGACAGTACTGCCACGCGGCATGACATGGACTCACTCGCACTTAAGTATTTGCAACACACCACCATCCATTTTGAAGACGTCGCCGGTAAGGGAAAGAATCAAAAGACATTCAATCAAATCGAAATAGAACAGGCGGCCCCCTATGCGGCCGAAGATGCCGATATCACCTTACGCCTACACCAGCAATTATGGCCAAATTTACAGGCCCAGGCGGGTTTGCTCGAAGTCTATAACAACATTGAAATACCCCTAATACCGGTCTTGTCACGTATAGAACGTTGCGGCGTACTCATCGACCACAAAATGTTGGCCATACAAAGTCGCCAACTGGAAAAACGCATGCAGGAACTAGAGCTACAAGCGCATGAGTTAGCCGGCGAAGAATTTAACTTGGCCTCACCGAAACAGATTCAGGCTATATTCTTCGAGAAACTAGCACTACCGGTGTTACGCAAGACACCCAAGGGACAACCGTCCACCGCTGAACCCGTGTTACAAGAATTGGCCCTGGATTTCCCCTTACCCAAGGTCATATTGGATTACCGGGGCATCGCAAAATTAAAATCGACCTACACCGACAAGCTGCCGTTACAGATAGATAAAGATAGCGGACGTGTGCACACCTCCTATCACCAAGCAGTGGCCAGTACGGGTCGGCTCTCATCCACGGACCCCAATCTACAGAATATCCCAATCAAGACAGAGGAAGGACGCCGTGTTCGACAGGCGTTTATTGCCGCACCGGGGAACCTCATCGTCGCCGCAGATTACTCACAAATCGAGTTACGCATCATGGCCCATATCTCTGGTGATAGTGGTCTACTACAAGCGTTTTCAGAAGGAAAAGACATCCATCGCGCCACGGCCGCCGAGGTTTTTGGCATTTCACTCGAGCAAGTTTCAACGGAGGAACGCCGCAAGGCCAAGGCGATAAACTTCGGCCTTATCTATGGCATGTCTGCCTTCGGGCTAGCCCGTCAACTCGGTATCGGTAGAAAGGAGGCACAGGCGTACGTCGACCTCTATTTCGAACGCTACCCCGGCGTCAAAAACTTTATGCATGAAACGCAGGCAAAGGCGCACGATGTAGGATACGTGGAAACGGTGTTCGGGCGTCGCTTATATTTGAGCGAGATCAATCACAAGAGCGCGCAGCGTCGGCAATATGCCGAACGCACGGCGATCAACGCGCCTATGCAGGGCACCGCCGCCGATATCATAAAATTGGCCATGATCGCGGTCGATCAATGGATTTGCAATAGCCCCATTGAAGTGAAAATGATTATGCAGGTGCATGATGAACTCGTTTTTGAGATCCCAGAAGCCGATGTCGATAAATCCATTCCGATTATAGTTGCAAACATGTGCAACGTTGTCCAGCTACAGGTGCCACTGCTAGTCGATGTGGGTACAGGTGAAAATTGGGGGCAGGCACACTAAGGCGAAAAACCGTCTATAATGTAGGCTATGCGGTAGCTAGAGTAGGTTTTTTCTGAACGATTCATGCGGCCAAGCTAAAGAAACATTGTTTTTTTTGATGTCTTAGTCTAAAAATTTATTACTCATTCTATATTTGTAGATCTACAGCAATTTTGTACACCTTTTTCACGCAGAAAATCCCGTTTTACGTAATATGGGCAATTAGTTTTTGTTTGCTATACTCCTTTAGCGGCTAGAACAAATAGTGGCTAGAATAAAACTTAAAAGTTACTGGCAATATTTATGTTGGCGATTGGCACTTCCTATAAAATTATAAAACTGGGTAGTGACCTATGTCGATAGGTGCAACGGTATCTGTGCTGAGAAAGGCCCGTGGACTCAGCTTGGATGACATAGAAAAAATCACGGGAATTAGTAAAGCCACATTGTCGCGATATGAACGCAACCTAGAAGGCTTGGGAACCGATAAATTTGATAAATTGTGCATCCTTTTTCATACCTCACCTTCGGTATTGTATGCGGTCGCAAAATGCGTGGCTCAACGCCCTGAAATACTAGACAACGGTGAGACATTACACCAACTCGTGCGTGGCTTGTCACAATTAATTGATAGCTATTTGAATGCCACCGATGAGATACGACAGCAAGTTGATAATCTTCTAAAAAACTAGTGCCTGACTTGGTGGTATACATGACCATTGACAATAAAATGCGGGCTCTGACCCAGAACCCAGAACTACCGATGTTGCCTGAATCACTCATGCAACTACTCGACCTTATTTCAAATGATGCCTCAATGGTCGAAATATCCTCTGCTATATCCTTAGACTCATCGCTAACCGCCCGTACGCTTGAGTTAGCCAATAGCGCTTGGTATAAACGTGAAGGTTCAATCCCAGATGTCGAAACCGCGCTTCCTATAGTCGGCATTTCAACACTTTATCTTATTATTTTTTCTAGCTCCGTCACGCGAACCTTTGATGGTGTATCGTCGAAATTTATCAATATGAATTCATTCTGGAAACAATGCGTACGCATGGCGGTCGCC
>JBGMRO010000470.1:0-3772 GCA_048061555.1 Thiohalomonadales bacterium
GTTCGAATTGATGTCGCGAATGCGGCTAGCGAAGCGGATAAACCATGGCGTATTCATTTGTCGGTCGGACCGGATTTTTGAAAAAAGTTAAAAAAGTTATTGTCGGTCTAGCCATAGTGGCAGTGCTTGCGACTTCTGCATTCTTATATGCGATAAATACCGAGGCTATGCTTCAATGGGGTTTTGTTCAGCTCTCTAGTAGTCTGACTGCGAGTCACAGCAAACCACAATTCACCACTGAAGGGGAAATATTGCGAGTAGGAAGAATACGCGGTCGTCTGTTTGGGCCCATCTCTCTAGAGGATCTACAATTCGAGACCAGCGATATCAAAATACACGCCGCAGACGTAAGCATCGTATGGCAACCAGCGACCTTACTGTATGGTAATTTTAATATTCTGTCGCTGGTGATTAACGATATTGATATTCGATTGACAGAACCATCAACAAAAAAATCGACCATTCGAGACGATGTAGACCGCTATATCAAGGATCTCGATAAGCTGCTTGTTTCTTTCCCGATTGATATCGATTCTGCGCAGTTGCGAAATATTCGCATCGTCCAAGCGCCACTAGCAGAATCCACCTTAATCGATGTTATTAAATTTAATGTCCGAGTACGCAGCGACAAACTCTATGTCGATGGCTTGGAAATTGTTTCACCCAATTACTCGGCATCGGCGACAGGAGAGATTTCTGAAAATACCGAGATGAAACTTGATGTCAGTGCAAAATGGCAATCAGATACCGAACCTAATACCGTACAGGCGACCTTAAAAATACAAGGCGACAGATCCAAAGTAAAACTTAACGCAATTTTACATCAACCCGGCGAGCTAGAATTTAACGGGACTTTAGAAGACCCCTTTGGAAAAGTCTATTGGAACGGAAAGCTAGCCATTAGGGATTTTGACTACCGGCCCTATTTGCCGCACGAGATAGATGTAGATACTCTTTTTCTCAATGGCACGGCTAAGGTGCATGGCGACCTAGAATCAGCCAATATTAAGGGTCGGTTTAAGACGTCCCTGCCAGACATTGGCGATATAGATGCACAATTGGATCTAGCCATTACAGAAAATAATCTCGGCATCAAACAGGCGTCGATTACACAACCGGGTGCTACGGCTAACGTACAAATTCAGGGTGATTTATCTATTGCCAATGCGACGTGGATGTTTAAAGGACAAAGCCAATGGCGAGATCTGCAATGGCCGCTAACAGGTCCGGCTGAACTCATCCTGAAAACTGGCGAAATCCAGGGTAAGATATCGAAAACGGCGTATTCATTGAGCTTGAATAGGACGACGCTACAGTTCCAAGACCATAGCCTCAGCGGTCTTAGCGCTATAGTAGAAGGCAATGAACAAGCTTTGACAATTTCCGAATTTAATGCGACCCAAAACGAAGCGACAATTTCCGGAAATGCCAACGTAGATTGGCAGGACTCGCTTAGCTGGGATGCATCACTACAGGCTAATAACATCAACCCAGGTCATTATAATGCACAATGGCCGGGTTCCATTACTGTAGTGCTACGTAATAGCGGCAAGTATCATGACGGTACCTTTGATACAATTTTTCAGATTGATAATAGTTCTGGTACATTGAGAGAGAGACCCTTTACAGGTAGCGGTAATATTAAAATTTCTAAGCAGGATTATTCCTCTGATGGATTAAGTCTAGTTTGGGGTAATAGCAAGTTGAACGCGCGGGGTAGTATCGGTACGCATTGGGACCTAAGCTGGAAATTGGGGCACGTCGACATAGGACTGTTATTCCCCGACGCAAAGGGTAAATTGAGTGGCGAAGGTAAGATTAGCGGCGATTATGAACAGCCGTTAGTCGTTGGAAAAATACTCGCCAGCGACATCGATATCGACGGGCAGCAAAAAATCGATCTAGTCTCTGCGGATATAAATGTTGATCTCAGTGGGAAAAAACGCTCTCGATTGGTACTCGAGGCACAAAATATTATGTATTCGCAGTATCAAGTAGACAAGTTAGAGATTAAGACTAGTGGCACTCAGGCCAATCACCAAATCAATGTTATAGCGAAAGTCGCCAAAGATACTATTAGGCTCGGGCTGCACGGAAAGCTAGAAAATGATAATGACCTATTTTGGGTAGGTAAGCTAACAAAAGGCAATCTAATCACAGAATTAGCGGGCGAATGGGGCTTGGAGTCAGATGCTGCCTTGATAATTTCAAAAAATCTTTTTCAATTTGAGAAATCATGCTGGAGTGCTAATCCGGCTCGTTGGTGTACAGAAACTCATTGGCAAAAAGGACAAAATCTGGATGCCTACGCCAAATTTACCGATATACCCATGTCATTATTTCAACCGTTCTTGCAGGAACAACTTCAGATAAAGGGTCTACTCAATGGCACGGCAGAACTCCATGCTGCGAATCAGCGCATCCATAATGCTAAAGTTGCCCTTAAATTGGATAACGTCGACTTGCAAGTTAGCATAGACGGGCAGTTGAAGCAGGTTACCAGCGTGCAATCGGGAACATTGATCTATGAACAGACGACTAACAAAATAGGTGGTGAGCTTGCACTACAGTTTTCTGAAAAAGATACTCTCACAGCAGCCATAGACCTTACATCACCCACGAATGCATCAGTCGGATTTAATGAATGGCCTGTCGAAGCTTATGTAAAGGCCAATAGCCAACACCCAGGCTTAATTCGTTTGTTTTATACGGCCATTGGTGAAATTAACGGTACGTGGCAATCAGATATCAAAATGCGCGGTACACTGAATAAACCGCTGATAACGGGTTACTCCAACATTATGGCATCCGAGGTTAGGCTACCGGATGCGGGTTTGGTTTTACAAAAGGTAAAACTGGGTATTAGCTCGGAAGCCGATAACCGCTTCAAGATAACGGGAGGATTTTCATCAGGTAATGGTTCCATTGTAATAGACGGGAGTTTGATTACAGACCCCAGTCAAGCTTGGCCGATGGCGCTCACGGTGCGTGGAGACCGTGTGCAAGTGCTTAATGTGGGAAAGACCATAGTCGAAGTTTCGCCTGACCTACAGATTAAAAAATTGGCCGAACGCATCGATGTCAACGGCAGCGTAGAGATCTCGCGCGCCAAAATCATAGCAGCGGCGGGTCTGTCAGAATCAGTTAAAATGTCGAATGACGTAATTTTTGTCGATGAGCAAGTTTCGGCGCAGGAGATTAATCGGCGTGTGAAATCGCCGTTAAAGGTTTACAGTGATGTTGAGATACTATTGAGTGATAATGTCTACTTCGAGGGGTATGGCCTCAGTGGAAGACTAGTGGGTGGTGTCAAAGTCCAGAGTGAACCCGGTAAAGCGGCTACCGGTCAAGGTGCCTTTCACATTCGAGACGGTCGTTATAAGGCCTATGGCATCACCTTAGACTTAGACATCGGTCGATTAATTTACGCAAATGATCCCGTCGACAAGCCAGCCATCAATGCACGGGCCTCGAACCGCACGGGTGATATCACCGCCGGGTTTCGTATTACGGGTTATCTTACCGAACCTGAAATAAAGGTATATTCCATTCCAAGCATGCCTGATAACGAGGCGTTATCCTATTTATTATTTGGTAAGAAAGTTGATGATACCTCGTTTGGTCGAGATAGTTTTGACAGTCTTGGTGGTTCAAATAGTAATACCGATGGGTTAAAACTTGGAGATGCGCTCGATCCCAGTGGTTACATTGATTATGTCGTTGGTTTGATGAATAGTTCGACGGTATTGCGTATTCGATTCGAATTGAATAA
>JBGMRO010000471.1:0-3772 GCA_048061555.1 Thiohalomonadales bacterium
CGACACCCGTGGGCAGTAAATCACAGCTACTTTTGTCCCAATATCCAGAACTGTATATTTGCTGCAACGCCTGCTCGGAGATATTTCTTAGATCTTGTTTGCTTTTATTCTCGCCAAAGTAACGTCGAAAGGTTGCCAGCGTTACCCCTTTCATTGTTGCGCCACCAGGGTCATCCGGATGATCGGCCCAACCGCCTTCATGTGCTAGTACATTTTTGAGTGAATTTTTAAAATTAGCCTCCATATACACCTCCCCTAATTTGCGTTTGCGCTCGAGTCGCAGTTTATATTAGCAAATGATAAATTGCTATGGCTCTACCTCGTGCTGTTCACGACCCTGAAATTTGGCGAATCACCCATCAATGGAGTGATCGATTTACCGATTGTAGCAGAGATCGCATCGAGCTATTTCGCAGCACAACAGAAGAAGCAGAAAAGTTAATTTTGGTAATCTATATAATCAACCGCCGGGCTTTATTTAGAAATCATGTAGTCGTAAGGTACGCTGGATTTGATCACGTTGTAACAGGTTCACGCCGACCTCCTCTGCATAATCCCGCCAACGTGCTACGGTCGCTTGTACTTCCCGCAATATCTTCTCGGCGCGTCCTCGCTTCATAGACGCGGTCTTCGCGCAGGACTTGAAATCTTCAAGAGAAAAATTGTCGCGCTTACCATTGAGCGTCATTTGATGACTGCCGGTCCAAGCGCCTGAGGGGTTGTAACTGTAGGTCATATCGAAGGCAGGTGCGAGTGACCACGCGCCGACTTTGTCCATCAGAAAAGCAATGTTCTTGACATGATCGTCCTGGTTGCGGGCAACAATGTTAAACACCATACGACGAAACTGCTGCTCTATGGCTTGCATTGGCAGGCCGAGTTGCCGGATGACTAGCAATGCCTGTTCATAGCTGTAGGCAGCGGCCAAATTAAAATCAAAATGCGCTAGCGCACACAGCGACTGCATGTGCAGTTTCGAGCCATCCGCAAGACGATCAAACCGCTGGGTCATGAAATGCCGCCGGCCGTTTTCCTCGAACAATCGGCATGCGCTAATATCAATGCCGCAGTCACTGGCCATCCGATAATAGGCGTACTCGATAACACCGTAACCTTGTGGATCTTCGAGCTCCTTATCCCGGTTACCACTGACACCATCGAATTTCAGTAACCAGTACTCAAAACCCTCGCCAGCCGGTACTTGGCCGGACCGCACTTCATGGGTAGACGGGTTCCAGGCAATCACGGCCTTGGCACGAGCACCACCGGCCGAGGTACCCACCCGCAGGATATCGGCCATGGCCCGCTGCCGACTTTCATTGGCGAAGGACAACTGCAGATTATTGCGCTGAGTCAGTATCTCCGATGCAAGTTCTACCAGCTTGTCTATTTGTATCCGCTCGGCCCGCGGGGACTTGAGGCCAATCCCAGGTGCGAATTCTAGCGCCCCCATACCCCGCTCGCCAGTGTAAGAAAGGCGTTCTATCACATTGAAGGAGCTTGGTTGGCGTCCCTGCATGGCCAGCCAAGCGTCGATCAAGCTATGACCGAACTTGTCCGGCAGCGAATCCGCCAGCAATCCGGGCAAACCGTAAAATGTCTTTCGAGGTAGCTCGGGGAAGGTATAGATGCGGCGGGACAACGGCATCACTATCGGTGCAACCTCAATACCGCTTTGCGCAAACCCCGGGTCATACTCGAAGGCGGTGACCTCATCTCCTTCTCGCAGTGAAACCGCGCCAATGGTGCGCCCCCAAAGTCTGACCTCGCTAACATGGCTCATGGCTCGTCCCCCCATGACCACGGTTTTTCTAGCTGTGAAGTACGGCGCTTGGAGGCCCGTTGCCGCACCTTGCCCCCACGCTTTAGCAGATCCATAGGACCCGGCTCGGCCTCGGGCAGCATACGATCCAGGCCAGGCAAGCCATCCAGCACTCGTAGAATCCTGATAAGACTGGACATCTGCGCAGAGTGTCCGGCTTCCACACGCTCCAGTGTCCGTTTGGCGATTCCCGCCTGCTCCGCTACAGAGGCTTGGGTGAGCTCAAGGTCGAGACGCCGTCGCGTTATACGCTCGCCAATCTCGGCAAGAATCGTTTCATCACCTAAAAATTGAGAAATTTTCATAATCGTCAATATTTACGAATTAAAATAACTAAACCATTATATACGCCATATATGGCGATTTATAAACACTTACGCATAAATTTTTAAGTCGTTTTATTTTACGACTTAATTAATTATATACCATTATCTCACATTAATTGGCGAATTATTATTAGTTATACTGTGAACGTAGATCAGACTGCGAATATTGATCCATATTCGTATATCACAGGTTATTATTATGGTTTTTTAGTGTACACGGCATAAAGTAGTTGCAAATACTAATGAGAATGATTATCATTTAGCAATAGATCATCGCAAAAGCCAAAATATTAATATAATTATATGAAACAACTACTTACGCTATTTTTAATGGTATTTTCAGTGAGCAACCTAGTGCACGCGGCTGAAAAATTTGAAATTTCAATCAAAGATCATCGTTTTATTCCTGCTGAACTGACGGTACCTGCAGGTAAAAAAATAAAATTATTGGTGAAAAATTTAGATGCTACACCGGAAGAATTCGAGAGCTACACCTTAAACCGAGAGAAGATTATCCGCGGTAAAGGTAGTGCGGTAATTTATATTGGCCCGCTAAAAGCGGGTAGCTATAAATTTTTTGGTGAATTCAATCAAGACACGGCACAGGGCGTCATTATTGCAAAATGATCTTGAACCTAACACATCAGTTGAATCTACTGATGTGTTCGATTGAACGACTCACTGCCTAATAAGGACTGATGAGTTAGTATAATTCTTAGTATTGTGTAAGAGGTAAATACCATGTGGGCAACAGCGGTTATCGTATTTCGTGAAATTCTAGAGGCATCTCTTATTGTGAGCTTAGTATTAGCGGCCACTCAGGATATGCCAAGACGCGGTTTATATATTACTGGCGGTATCGTGGCGGGTGTAATCGGTGCGGCACTTATCGCCCTGCTAGCTGAACCCATCGCGGATTTTGCGGATGGTATGGGACAAGAAATCTTCAATGCCAGCGTATTAATGTTAGCCGTGTCGATGCTGACCTGGCATTTAGTCTGGATGCGAAAACATAGCATGCAAATCGCCTCAAACATTAATGGGTTAGGCAAACAATTGTCTGACGGCAATAAATCGATGTATATAATTTCGATTATTGTCGGCTTAGCTATTTTACGCGAGGGTGCAGAAATCATCCTTTTATTGTATGGAATGACTGCTGCGGGGGCTAACGTCTCGCAGCAACTAACCGGTGGTAGTATCGGCTTAATTGCTGGTGTTATTTTAGGTGCCACGATGTATTTTGGTTTAATTAAAATTCCTACACGGCATTTTTTCAAAATTACCGGCGTATTAATACTACTATTGGCTGCGGGACTGTCGGCTCAAGCCGCCGCCTATTTATCGCAGGCCGATATATTACCCGTGTTTGCAACCTCTGTTTGGGATACATCCTTTATACTCTCGGAACAATCTTTAACCGGTCAGATATTGCATTCTCTTATCGGATACACCTCGCAACCCAGTGGTATCCAAATCATTTTTTATGTTGTTACGCTTATTGTCATTTCATTACTTACAAAATTTACTAATGGAACCCCCTTAAAGTTACGCTCCAAAAGTACTGCGGGTATGGTATCGGCGGGACTCGTTGTCACTATCGTATTATTTAACAGTAGTGCGG
>JBGMRO010000472.1:0-3763 GCA_048061555.1 Thiohalomonadales bacterium
GGGTAATGCGTTGCGTATGAGCAGGGGTTTTTGCTGCCAGTATTCGCGCAGAAATACTTGCACAGGGGTCTGGCCGAGGACATGATCGTTGTGTTGCATACCCCTGTATGCTATCACCTTTTTACTCGATATTAAGGCACGGCCATAAAAAAAACTGCAAGCTACTGTGATCCTACAAGTGTGTCGCGCGCGCAGAATTAATTGACAGTTTTGGTATTTAATGCTTGAAATTATTGAAAAAAAAAGGATGCCGTGGAGACATCCTTTAATGGGAGCTGTGACCAATATCGGGGGAGGATAGTTTGGCCACACACACTGTATTAGTTAGCAATCGTTGTGCCAGTAATGTCAATCGGCGCAGAAAATATGCTGGGAGCACTCAGTATTGACTTAATATACTCGAACTGCAGTGCTGCAATTGAGAAAAACATTCCGAGGAATGTGGAAAAAATTTAATAGCATGGCGGTAAATTCACTAATTGCTTATAAAAAACACGAAAAACATAAGTAAATAATTATGGATGACTCATCTTGGACGAAATATCCTCAAAATTCTTCATTCGTGACAATTTATCGCCAGAATTAGCCAGGAAACGGTGATTTATCGATTATTTTATCGCAGAAATGGCGTCCCCTAGCGGAAATTACCGCGATCACGAATATTGTGTTATTAACTCCTGGTAACTCGGGGATGTTAGTGATTAGTCCTATCGCCGCGTGCATGGTCGATACGGAAATTGTCTAATTTTTACGAAAAAATCTAGTCGCTAAAAATCGTGGTAGAATATAAAAAATAGCTTGACCTTAATGGAGTTGAAGTGCTGAAGTTCGATAGACAGATAATTATTACCGTGTTGTTGGTTTTAACGAGTGCATGCAGTAGCGAGAAAACACCGGGGCCGCCGCTAGTATCCGTATCCCTCAGCGGTACAATCACACCCGCGTTATTTTCCAGCATGGATAGTGATGTCAATAATCCTGACGCATCTTTTGTCTCGAACGATACGATCGAGACCCATCAAGTTCTCTCGAACCCAGTGATATTAGGCGGTTATCTCAACCTGCCTGGGCGAGGACCCAGTATTACTCAATCTACCGGTAAACCGCCGGGCAGATCACTAAATCAAGGTGATGTTGTCGATATCTATAAAGTAGATTTGAAAGTGGGGCAGCGTATATCTTTGAAGATTGCAGAGGACCCAGCGAGCGTTAATTTACGCTTACGCTTGATAAACTCCCTGGGAGCGGTAATCAATGCGGATCTAGAGAGCGGCCAAACACAAACATTGACAGTAGTACAGGGTGATATTGTGGCAGGCGACTACTATGTCCAGGTCGCTATTTATTGTCCCAATAGTTTCAGTATCGTCTGTGGTTTATTACCCACGGACTACTTAGGTCACTCGAACTACACGTTGAGCATAGGTCAGGTTGATCAATTCAGCAGCCGCCGCGTAGATTTGAACAGCGAAATTGTACCGGGTGATATCATTGTTAAGTTTAAGCAAGACCCGAATCCGATACAGGCCGTCGGCGTCAACGCCTTGGCGACCAAGGCCGATGTGCTAGGTTTAAGCGTCAAGGCTGGCGCGATAGGACGCTACTCTTTGCTTAAACTCGACAATACGACTCTCTCACGAAATTCAAAGCTCAGCGGTTTGGGTGGATTTGTAGGAAGTGCTGCACAAGCGGTTACTCGCAAGTCCGATCCGCAGCGGCAACTGAAACTGCAAACACTATTGGCCATCCAGGCATTACGTCGTAGAAGCGATGTGGAATATGCGGGTCCGAATTTGATTCGTCGCGCTTTGCGCGTACCTAACGATACAGACTATGGTCGACAGTGGAATTTGGGGTTTATTAATTTACCGCAAGCATGGGATATTACCACCGGTACGGCAAAAAATGGCACCTCGGTTATTGTTGCCGTGATTGATTCCGGGGTACTGCTAAATCATCCGGACATGGTTGGGCAACTCGTATCCGGCTACGATTTTGTCAAAGACGTCAATTATTCTGCCGATGGTGATGGCCTCGATGCTGATCCGGCAGATCCGGGTGATCGTCCAGTTTGTAACGTCGCGGCGGGCTGCTTCATGACAACATCGAGTAGTTTTCACGGTACACATGTCGCAGGAACCATAGCGGCGCGTAGTAATGATAACACCGGTATCGCGGGTGTTTCGTGGGGGGCGAAGATAATGCCGATTCGTGTCTTGGGCCGTGAAGGTTTCGGTACCAGCTTTGATGTCATGCAAGGGGTGCTCTATGCGGCTGGTTTACTAGATTCGCAAGCCCCACCGACACAAATAGCGGATATCATCAATTTGAGCTTGGGTGGTCCTATTCCGGATGCCTTTGAGGAAGCGATTTTTGGGGATGTTCGTGCGGCAGGTGTGATCGTCGTGGCTGCCGCTGGTAATGAATCCACGTCGTCGCCCGTCTATCCTGCCGCTTATGACGGTATTATCTCTGTGAGCGCAGTGGACGCTAATGAACATCTCGCACCGTATTCTAATTTCGGCAGCAGTATAGACGTCACGGCACCGGGAGGTAGAATATTGCTCGGGCCAATGAATCAAAAAATTGTAGACAAAGCAATTTACAGTTCGCTGGGCGATGACAGCAGCGGTGCTATACGGTTTGCGTATGGTTATTACCAGGGAACGTCCATGGCGGCGCCACATGTCGCGGGTGTTTTAGCCCTAATGAAGGCGGTCAATCCAGCGCTGACCCCGGCCGATATCGATGCGAAACTTCGTGCCGGGGAATTGACAGACGATCTGGGTTTTTCTGCAAAATATAATGGATTTGGATGGGGTTTAATCAATGCATTAAAAGCAGTGAAATCTGCGCAGAAGGGTTCTGTGCCACCCGTGGGTCCTGAATTCAGAGCCTCGCTAGATAAGTTATTGTTCGACGGAGCGGACAGTGAGGATTCATTTCGTTTGGAAAATAACGGTTCGGGATCTATTACCATCAACAATATTGCCATTACTTATGCCACCTCCGGAGAGAGCTGGTTGAGCATCATTGCGAGTAACGCGGTAGATGCTAGCGGCCTCGGACAATATTTTGCGCGCATCGATCGTACTGGATTGGCGGAGGATATCTATTCCGCAAAAGTTATGGTGACCTCAGATCAAGGAATTGCGGAAATTCAAATTCTAATGCAAGTAGCTGATCCAATCAAGGCCGCGAATAGAAATGTCGGAGAAATTTACGCGTTTATCTATAATGGCAATACTGGTGAATTGGTACAGCAGGTCAAATCTGTTTTCTCAAATGGAAAATATAGCTATAGCTTTGTGCGTATTCCTGTGGGTGATTACCTGATGATGGCCGGCAACGATTCGGACAATGATTATGAAATTTGTGGGCGCTATGAATCTTGCGGCGCGTACAAATACCTTTCGCGCCCCGCGCTAATCTCGGTGACCGGTACGGATATCGATAATATTGATTTTACTATCGGCTTTGATCAAGTTGAACCGCGACAGACACAGAGCATAAACGCATTGGGTATAGAGTAAAAAACGGCGCAAATACGTCTCCGTATCTAAGGCCGTCGCGTAAAAGCGATCTTCCAAAAGGTGTCTTTGCCTTTTTTTCGTTGATTATATTCCTGAGAAATCGACCTGCGATCTATTGCATACTTTTTGGTATGACATGGTTTCCGGTATCTTGTATCAGCAGATAAATGTGATTTGAAGTAACTTCGTAGTCTAATACACATTACCTTCAGCACCTTAGGCGCCCTCGC
>JBGMRO010000473.1:0-2282 GCA_048061555.1 Thiohalomonadales bacterium
TTTGACGTAATGGGGTCATGACTTATCTCCTAGGTGCATAGCCAACAGTGGCTAATAGATAAGAATACGGCAGAAAGGATCTCGTACGATGGATCTAGGTCAAGCTACCGCGCAGCGGTTTAGTTCAACAGTTATATAGACAACCACCAAAAAGCCCAACCTTATTAACACAGTCAATAAAACATTCTGAAAAATACAAGTAATTTTCTATAATTTGTTCGATTAATGTTGCTGTTTCGCGGCTTACTTATTTTCCGTGTGTGAGATATTTTTATATTTATTTACAATGTCACTTAAAACAATTTAGACAGAGTGTCCATATGCACATCTCAATGCCAATGGCTTAACTTGTATAAAATACAGTCTAAAAATTACCAATGGTTTAATAGCGTATTCCCACTTCATGCCACCGAAACCAACAAATCGCCTGTAATACAATCCCTTACCATCTTTTATAATAGTACAATTTATCCCGAATGGAGTCCTAGTCTTCCTTAGTTCCACTCTAAATTGTTTGTATGTTGAGCAATACTACGCCTGCGACAGCCAAATCTGGTTATTTTTATCCACTATGTCAATAAACCCGATTTAGATTGAAAAGTACGGATCAGATTCTAAGCATCGACTTGGCTGGTGCATTAGGGTGCCATATCTGTCTATGCATCTTTCGAGGCGCTGGCGTTACTTTCATATTGGTCAGTAGAGGACAAAAAGGGTCAGTTATGATCTATCATATGAGGCGAGTTAAAATCGATATTTGCTCGATAACAACAACACAATATATAGGACGCACTTACTTATGTGCACTAGATAACAGACCTCATATACTCATAAAGACGCATTTTTAGTTCGATTTGATAAAGCAAAACCGCTGAGGGTTTTCCGACAGCATCAATTGCCCTTTTACAGTCAGAATTTGCTAGAATATCTAATATTTGAGCGAGTAGATCATGAGAAAAGTCGAAGAAATTGAGCACGATATTGAAAAGCTGAGCATAAATGAGCTCAAATCTTTTCGGCGCTGGTTTATTGAGTTTGACGCCGATGCTTGGGATAAACAAATTACAGGTGATGTTGAAAGTGGCAAACTCGATGAATTTGCAGATCAAGCACTCAATGACTATCAAACTGGTAGGGCAAGTGAGCTTTGAAGCATTTTGCTTCTCCACGTTTTTGGGATTCTTACCGCACACTTCCGTAACCAATACAAAAGCTAACTGATAAAAACTTTGCGCTGCTTAAAGAAAACCCCAAACATCCATCATTACATTTCAAGAAAGCAGGCCGATTTTGGTCAGCGCGAGTTGGCAGGGCATACCGCGCACTAGCTGTGGAATAAAAAAAAGGCGACCCGTAGGTCGCCTGAATAGAGAAACGTTGTAATTTGTTATTGATGTGACTTACATTATGATAACGACCTCATGTACAGCCACGCGTTGTGCATTTAAACTACCGGCAGTTGCATCGTAGAGACCTTTTGCCATGGCCTTCATTTCTGCACCACTATCCAAGGCCGCTTTAATCGATACTAAGTCTGTCCCCATCGGCGTGATGTTTGTCATCGTATCGACCATTACCGTAACGCCAGCGACGGTCAAAGTGCCTAATACTTCATCCACTGCGGTGATTGGACCAAAAACCTTGTTATGGTCTGTTGGTTCTTTCACTTCTATAATACGAGCCGTTAGCACTCCCTTGTCATCATAATAAGCCATAACCATAACGGAATAACCCACCATTATGTCCTCAAGTGTAAGTCTTGGTGGTTCCATAACTCGTAAGGTGGTTACCGTTCCATCATTACCATTAGCCAGTACAGGTTGTGGCATGGGTTCAATAAGAGGCATGGGTTTGATAGGAGGCATCGGATCTATAGGTAGTATGGGTTCTATAGGTAAGCTTACCTTAAAGATTTTAGTATCGGCAGTAACAACCACTATCTGCCCCATGACAGTCAGTGTGCCACCTAACTCTGGTTTGGCCGGATCACTAATGGCGATATCTTCTACGGTGCCGTCGTATTTAATCATGGGCGGAACGACAGGCATCGGTGGTTTTATGTCTCCCAACCCCTTTAACATGATCATTTTTGCGATCAATGTATCAGCGTCGAATGTTCCCACGGCCTTCAACATGACGCCCTTTTTGATATCAGCTTCTGTAGCACTCTTAGGAAAATATTGCGTGTCTACGTCTACCATAACCGTGATCGTAACGCCGTCTCTATTCATCACGTCAAACAGTCCGCCGATCGGGTCACTAACAACCTCGCCCCTGACCTT
>JBGMRO010000473.1:2382-3763 GCA_048061555.1 Thiohalomonadales bacterium
CCCCTAGCCTTGTCGAATTTCATTTCCATGTCTTCGAACTTGATGAGTTTGGCGGTCAATACTCCGTTATCATCTACCAGGCCTACCGCTTTTAATTTAGCGCCAGCGACGATATTTTCTTGTGTTCCATTCACATAATGCGTGTTGTCGTCGATCATGACTGCTACGGGTTCTTTGTCCCCCTGTTGCAACATGAATTCACCGTCGAGAAGATCACCGACGACCATACCTTCGACATAGTCCATGCCGCGATAGCCTTTATGATCTTTGTTTTCGATTTCAGCGGCATTGACTTCGCAAGGTTCCGTCTTCAGGATGTCTTCGGCCGTTGCTTCGACCTCCACTTTCATGCCATCTTCGAGTACATCGATTTCATTTTTAGTATCGGCGGTAACATTTATCGTACACGTGCCTAGCATGAAGCTGCCCAGCTGGTCGTTGCCGCCCGTGGGATCATACGCGGCGACATAACCCTTAATCTCAATCTCGTCTCCAGGCATCAGTTCTGCAGCCTTGTATTCGACATACTTGGCCAATATACTGCCGTCGTCTTGGAACATACCACTGACTTCAACAACGTTGTTTGCGACAATCAGGGTAGGATCGTCTATACCAGAAAAATGAGTCGACTCGTCGATGGTAATGGCTTGCCCCATAACGTCCATGGTCCCGGTATAGGTCATGGGATCAGAGTCTACCACTAGGCTAATCTCGGCGGTTACCACAAACCCTTCCACTTCAGAATCGTATTTGACCTTGTGAGCGACACCTACGCCATTGGCATGTGGCCCCTCTATGGTGACGACCATACCTGGGTTAATCATACTCAGGGTGGCTGGTAGACCTTCTTTGGTAAAAGAAGTGGTCGAAGTCACATCATAGGATACGTTGTTGACCGCAATGACACTCGCACTACTAAAACTGACCACGCCGGTCACCGTGGGAGTTGAAGTACCTGCCGGTGTACCGGTTGGGCTATCACTATCACTTCCACACCCTGCTAACAGTAGCGAAACACTGACTGCCATTATCGCCATATATTTTAATTTCATAAAAACTTCTCCTTAGTTCATATGTGTATTTAGAACTGCTCCAACAAATCTTTGATATTATGTATTAATAACGTTTATTTCTTAGCAACAGTTCCATTAGTTTGAATCCTTGAAGCATATTATGCCAATCGGCGAGCCACCGTTATTCTCTACGCGCCAAGCGAAAGTCTTTTCATGCAAATTACTGACACAGGTGGGATTTATTAAGTATATACGGGGACCATATTAGAGCTTGTCTAAGCTGTCTCACCGATGTGAGGTAAAATGCGGCTGTTACATCTTATAACAGATGCTAAGCTTAGAATCATTCGATTAACGATGAATAAGCA
>JBGMRO010000474.1:0-3746 GCA_048061555.1 Thiohalomonadales bacterium
ACAAAGGTTGCCAACTGATTACCGGCGTATTTTTTATTGGAGAATACGTCGGTCACGTAGTAGCGGGGTCGTTTCATGTCATCCATTTACATACTCGCTAAAACACATCAGTTGAACCACCAAGCCGGCCACTCATAGATCATTTCTGCCAGCAACGCATAACCCGCAGCCCGTGGATGTGAGCCGTCATTGTTAGAGACCTCTTCCCGCCAGATGGGTTCCGCCTGCAATGGTTCAAAAATAGACAGGTAATCCCATTGTTGTGCTTGACAGAGATCGGCATAAGCCGCATCGAGTGCCTGGATGCGTAGGTTTTGTTCGTCGTCATCAACAGGCGGTGGGCCGATCATTAACACGGGGTAGTTTTGTGCAGCAGCGGACAGAATGCGCCTGGCGACACTGATGGAGCGAGAATTGGCCACACGCGGTAGATTCGATTCGATAACGGTATCGTTGACCCCGAAAGAAAATACCACACGTGCATCACTATCGGTAGGCAGCCGGGCGATACACTCGGTCTGCCAACGTCGTGCAATATCTACACTTGTATCACGACGGATACCAAGATTGTATGCCGTTATCTCACGTGTCGGCGTAGTACTCAATTGGCATAGGCGCCCAACCCAACCGCGATAATGACTATCACCAACCCCGTTGACAAAGGAGTCCCCAATAAAACATATGCGGATGTCTTGCATGATCTAGAAAACTAATGAAATTAATGGGTCAGGTATTGAATTATCACTTGATATTCAGCATCTACTCTTTGATCAACAAGCTGGTAATTGTCTTAGCGGTGAGACTTGATGACTCACACCACTAAAATGGGCACCATTGAAGGCCTTCGCAAATAACGTTCCTCTAGATTGCGACGTTAGGTTACTTGTATTTAGACTGGTTAGTATCAACCTACATCTTGGAAATATTTAACCGCATCTAACTCCAGTAGATAAGGCGCGACAAATCCTTCATACGCTTTCTTTTTTTCGTTCGATAGACCCTGCCACCCAGTCACCTTACCGCGACATTTTATAGAGCCACACATGCACTTCACCGGAAAATAGTCAATTCTATAATTTCTCATCGCATAATCGAATGTTATTTCTTCATTAACACTGATTTCCTTTATTGTGACATAATCATGAGCACCTGTTGCATTGACACGGATACCACAATTGGGTCCACAAGAGTGATTAACCTTAGTTATCATTCCAGCGTGAAGCGCGTACTCATTTGCGCCAATCTGTGAAGCATGTGAGTGATTCCCATTGAGCATTTTTTCAATAACACCAGTCATTACTATCTCGCCAACCTTAAATGACTTGGTGGCAAAAATACCCTCTCCTTTTTCAGAAGTTCCTCTTAATTCAAATCCTGTTATCATAATTTTCCTTATCAATCATAATCATTACAAAAAATCTAACGTTTGCAGAACCAGGAGTTTTTACGCTGCTTAGATTCCGGTTGAAGCCTTACTCCGTCACCAATTATTAACAACAGAGAAGAAATGGGTATTATTTTTTTGTACTTATTTTCGTTTAAATATAATTTTGATATACTTTTTTTAGAGTAGGAAAAAAACAAATACTGAATCTATATCCCGTGTATTTGGGTTTATTTCAGCTAAAAATATTTTATTTTTAGGAATGTACGTAGTTACTAATACTCCATCATCAGCTCGGCCAAGGGCTCCAATTTCTGAGTCAATTATTAATAGAGCTGAAAAAAAGAATACTAGCGAGAGACAAACCGCATTCAAATATAAGAATCCACGGTGCCTTTGAATAAATAGAGAAATATTTTATACAATTCAATTACTAGGGTGGCTCATTTCTTATACTGCAATTGATGTTTTATGCGAATAGTCATGGAATAACACTTCTCTTTTTGTAGTCTACCATTTTGGTATAAGCCTGGCTCGAACTTAATGCTTTTATTACACTTTTGCCCGTCCATGTTGATTTTAGTGTTGGACATTTCTATAATTGTTATTACATATGTTATAACGTATATGAGTGCAAAACATGATCAAAGTAAAGGTGACTGCTATTGGTAATTCCTTAGGTATTCTTCTTCCAAAAGAAGCACTTAGCAAGATGAAATCGGGTAAAGGTGACACTCTTTACCTCGTAGAATGCCCAGATGGGTACACGCTTACGCCTTATCAGGAAAATTTTGGCAGTCAAATGGAGATTGCTGAAACCGTAATGAATAAATACCGTAACGCCCTGCATAAGCTTGCGAAATGAATGAGCCAGTTTGGGTGCTCGATCTAGTGGTAGCATCAGCTCATAAAATGCTGCTGTCTGAACACGGCGGATCAACAGGATTACGTGACGAAGCGTTACTAAAGTCTGCGTTAGCAAGACCTAAGCAACGCTTTGCTTATAAACCTGAATCATCCATTTTTGAATTAGCGGCTTCTTATAGTTTTGGTCTCGTCAAGAATCTTCCGTTCATCGATGAAAACAAGCGAATTGCTTTTACCGTTGCTGCAATATTTATGGAACTTAACGGTTTTATATTTAAAGCGCCTGAACCAGAAGTCGTTGTATTTATCGAAAATTTAGCATCGAGTGAAATTTCCGAATACCAACTTGCCATTTGGTACCAAGCTTCGTCTGACTCAACTACCTAATGCCAATTTCACCGGTTACTTACAACATAGCATTTTGTGCAACAACGAGAGTGAAACGAGCTTGCACAAAATGCTAGGCTGTAAGCAATCCACGTGGATGCCAGGTACACCGCCACGACAAATCCAGCACTTGCCGAGGTTATGGCTGGGCGCCAACCAAAATTGCGCCTCTGAACTTTCTTCGTTAACGGCGTGGCAAAATACGTTTAGTAAACCGTACAAATTAACTTGCGCCATTAAACGTGGTAACAAACCGTCTAACAAATCTTCGATTTCAATTGTATGTCCCACTCGCAAACCAAAATCTTGCAAACCTTGCTGGCTTGAAACGGTATCCAACAGCTGCCATAAACGCTGTTCCATAATTTTTCCGCTGGCATGATCGGCCAATGCCACGGGTAATCGCGTTTTTTCAAGCAGTCGGACTGTTGGCATACTTGAGGCCTGTATATAATCGATAAAAATGCTCAAAAATAGAACATTCAGCGCCACAAAATTTTACCCATGTACGCCAGTTTTCCTGGCACGGCGAAGATCAAATTTTCGTATACGGCGTGCGTGCTCGATTGGCGTTATAATCACATGCTATTGTTGACCGGCCTTGCACGAATGAGAAACCCGTTATTCATTGGTCAAGCATCTGCCGACCAAAATATCGCAAGAACAATACAAAAATAATGATTAGCTGAACTGAACGGTTTTTTATTGATCCAAGTGCTGTTTTCTAAAGTGCTTAGGTGTCACACCGGACCAGCGACGAAAGGCTCGAATAAAATGTGCCGAATCCGAATAGCCTAATAGGGTCAATCCTATTGTATAACCCACCTGCTTTTTGTACTCTATACTCTATTCGAGTTGGACGAAGTATTCTCTGAGTTTAGTTAATCCGTCTATGTTATACAATATGATTACCCCCCCCTATTTGCCCTAGTAATTTGTAACGTTATGTGAAATATATTAATTCAACGTAGGAGAACTATATGGTTGATACCTTTAATGGAAAAGGAAGTTGTCTTTGTGGCAAAGTTAGTTTCACTGCAAAAAAATCGATTCAAAGTGTTGGTGCCTGTCATTGTGGTATGTGTAGAAAATGGGGCGGCGGGCCACT
>JBGMRO010000475.1:0-3744 GCA_048061555.1 Thiohalomonadales bacterium
ATAAAACTCGAAGCCGCTACGGCGAGTACATACGGTAATATAGACGCCATTTCAGTCAACCACAAATATGCCAAGGTAGCGCCGATTAGCGTCGCAAGACTCGATATGACATTAAATATCAACGCCCGTCGGCGACTAAACCCGCTATGTAAAAGAACGACAAAATCGCCAACTTCTTGGGGGATTTCATGTGCAGCGATGGCGATGGCAGTAACCACACCGAGATGAATATCGGTGAGGAAGGCGGCACTCAGTAAAATACCATCGACAAAATTATGCATGGCATCGCCGACTAAAACTAGCGTACCTGCGGCGCGCTCTCGTGGCTGCTTTTGTTGCTCTTGTGACTCAGGAGCATGTGCTTCGCAATGATCTGAATGGCAATGGCGCCACAACACAAATTTTTCGAGTAGAAAAAACCCCAACAACCCCACCAGTACTGCCAGAAATATATTGTGTATCTCCGCGGTAGATTGTGAGGCGAGGGCATGAGGCAGTAGACCTAAAAAAGCCGCTCCCAGTAGACTGCCGATCGCAAAACTTACCAGATGTGGTATCAGGCGACGGCGATATCGTTCTGGCAACAATAAAAATGTCGCAGCAGCAAGCACACTCAAAACACCAGTGAGCAAACTAAATATTAAAATCCAAGCAAACGTAGGCATATAAATTAATACAACTTAATCATTTTTCATTAGCATGGGGTTAACCTTAGTTTCATGTGGGCACAAAAACCGTGCCCACCCTACCATTTAACTCATGCTTAAGTCGGTTTTTGTAGATACTCTGTTCCAAGTCAATCTTAAAATTAGCCATTATTAAGATGGGGTGAGTTAATGTTAAGCAATAGAAATCAGCGTAGCAATACGTCCTGTCACCTGATCACGTCGATAGGAAAAAAATTTGCTGGAATCGGCATAGGTGCACCAGTGTCCGCCATAAACTTCGTTGACGCCCAACGCATGCAGTCGTATACGCGCAATTTCAAATATATCAGCGAAATATTTCCGCGCCGAATTCTGCTGAAATGCGGCCGCGGTCGCTTCATTTTGGCTTACAAAAATATTCCTGACCTCTTCCCCCACCTCAAAATGTTCCGGACCGATCGCGGGCCCAAACCACACCAATAACTCACTACTGTCGATCTTCAATTTCCGCAAGGTTTGTTCGACAATTCCGGCCGCTAAACCCCGCCAGCCTGCATGAATCGCAGCGACGGACCTACCCGCTCGATCACAGACTAATATAGGCAAACAATCGGCGCTCAAAACGACGCAGACTTGTCCAGGTTTACGTGTATAACTAGCATCTGCAGGCTGTGATAAGGTCTGCGTACCCGTCAGCTCCACCACGGTTACGCTGTGCGTCTGTTGCAACCAAGCCGGTTCTTGCACCCATTGTAAAGTTTTGGATAAATACTCGCGGTTACTGGCGACATCAGCAATATCATCACCCACATGATCTGCTAGGTTTAAATGATGATAGGGTGCTTGACTATAGCCACCTTGACGGGTCGTACTGCAGGCGAAAATATTGACCGGTGCCGGCCAGTCGGGTTTTATTAAATCAATAATCAAGCGCCTAACCCCCTACGCGATATTTTCCATGGTCGCATTTATTCAATTTAATCCTTTCGAACCTGCTCATGCGCCAATTCGTGCGCCAGTTCATACAATAAGGCCTGCATATCTGCGGGTAGCTCGGCGGTCCAACTCATCTGTTCACCCGTAGTGGGATGTTGCAGACTCAATTTTGCCGCATGCAGGGCCTGTCGGGTAAAACCCCGCAAACAATCTTTTAGATTATCCTGACAACCCGCCGGTAACCGCTTCCTTCCGCCATAAACGGGGTCACCCACGATAGGGTATCGAATATGTGCCATATGGACCCTAATCTGGTGGGTACGACCCGTTTCTAGCTGCACCCTCACATGGGTGTGACTGCGAAATTTTTTTATCAGCCTATAGTGTGTTTTGGCGGGCCTTCCTGATCTTACCACGGCCATTCGAGTCCTTTGGATGGGATGTCGGCCAATGGGTTCATCGATGCTACCACCTGCCGTCATGACGCCATGTACTATCGCCTGATACTCTCTCGTCACTGTACGCTGCTGGAGCTGCTCAACCAGTGATTTTTGCGCCTTTAAGGAACGCGCAACAACAAGCAAACCACTGGTTTCCTTGTCTATTCTATGCACGATACCCGCACGAGGGACTTTCGCGACCTCCTCGGCATAATATAATAAAGCATTGCTCAATGTGCCGTCCATATTTCCCGCCCCAGGGTGGACCACCATGCCCGCAGGCTTATTAATCACAATGATTTCGGCATCTTCATAGATAATATCTAACGAAATAGATTGCGGTCGCCATGCGGTCTCGATTTCCTCTACGATGTGAACCGCAACGAGCTCTCCCCCCCGAATAAGGTCCTTGGCACGTTTAATATGGCCATCGATCCTAATATTTCCCTTTTTTATCCACCGCTGGATGCGAGACCGAGAATATTCGCACAACAATTCACTGAGTGCGACATCTAGTCTCTGACCACTCATGGATTCGGGTATTTGTATGTTTAGTTGTTGATTTTCAGACATAAATTTAAATCAATGGCATTAAGTTGTGACAAGCGTTTTATTTTACGGATTATAAACGATATAATCTATGTAATGGGTTCTACCGCATGCATAGCCTGAAATTCACGCAACGATGTAACCCACTAATCTATAGCAGAATGTTACTTTTAGGCCAATATCGGTATTATAAACAGATTCGGTGATGCACATTTTACCTAACTTGAATTTTGACCTAGGGCGTTAAACCTAGAATAATCAGTTGAGCGCAGAAAAGGCATGCAAGATATTGATGTGCATAGTGAATCAAAAAATTGCGTAGTCACCTTATTGGTGATGAGCAAGTTTTTTGATTTGCTAGGTGCATCAAGAGTTTGCATGGACTTCTGTGATCCAACTGATTAATCTAGGTTAAAGCACTGAATCAAAAAACTAGCACCATAACATCAGTATTTAACAAAATACTGAGCCCGATGACTATCCCGTAGTTCAAAAAGAGCATATAACGAATACATAACGAATGCAGAATTTCTCCCCCATTAATTACCCCTCGTTAATCCTAATCATTAGTGTACTACTCTCCACGCTGGCGGGTTGTGCCGGTACTATTGGTGATGACGTGCCCGAATCCAAGACCTGGCCCGTCGATAAACTCTATGCCGAGGCTAAACGAGAGCTAAAGGCAGGAGATTATCAACTAGCCATTGAGTACTTTGAAACGCTGCAGGCTCGATTTCCCTTCGGTCGCTACGCATTGCAAGCGCAACTAGAAGCCGCCTATGCGTATTATTTGTATGAAGAATACGATTCAACCATCGCGGCCGCTGACCGGTTTATCCGCCTCCATCCAAAGCACCCCAAAGCAGACTACGCGTATTATCTACGCGGCCTAGCGGCCTTTCATAAAAATGACTCCGCCTTAGATACTTTGGCACAACAAGACCCCTCTGCCCGCGACCCTAGCTCTGCACGTGAATCATTTAATTATTTCGCCCAATTAGTAAAAAATTTCCCCGACAGTAACTATGTTCCAGATGCGGTTAAACGAATGAAGTTTCAACGTAATACCCTAGCCAGACACGAGCTACGAGTGGCAAACTACTACATGCAAAGGGGGGCATACGTGGCCGTGGTCAATCGAGCCAAATATATTATTACCAATTACCCGCAAA
>JBGMRO010000476.1:0-3743 GCA_048061555.1 Thiohalomonadales bacterium
GGTTCCATTCTTGCCATGCACGTGTTTGCTCCAAGCTCCGCCATAAATAGCGATCCTGCAGAACAGAGGCGGCAAGGCCGCCACGGCGATAGTGACGCAAGACACAGCTAATATTTTCTATTTTGACGAAAAAACTCGTCCCTCTACCCATTGCTTCACCCATGCAAGTGCCTTGATGCCTATGCGCTGCTGGGTCAAACCACTGCGGTAACATCTCTTTTAAGACGTCACCATCGTAGATCACTTCGCGTAAACTATCCGACGATTGCACTGGTTTCATACTTACAAACCTCTCTGAATAATTACTCGGTTGCCTTTCTGCGCCATATCAACATATCAATGCCACTCACTAATTATTAGCAATTGATGTGTTAGGATAATAGCAGTTTTCGTGCTGGCGGCTATGTGCCAAATTGAAGCTAATTTTGCCGCATTAAATATCTCGGCATCCTTTGTCCGATTGCATCTACCGGCAATATTCCTGCCAAATACTATTTATGCGTAAACCGATAGCTAGGCCATAACAGGCATAAAATGATCAGAAAACAATCAGAACCAGGGTTAATGCCACTCTGATCATCAATCCTATCGCATATTGAGCCATTTACGGGTACATTAAGCGCACTTTATCTAACACTGCATGGTCGCCTTTGGAGAGGTGGCCGACATTACTCACCCAAGGTGGCTTATTGCAATTAATGGGTGTTGCTCTCAATAGCCTATCAGTTTAGGACACTACACTAGGATAATCGGCCAAAACTCAATAAACAGAGAGACTTTTTTATGCATCTAAGAAAACGAATATTAGTGACCGGTGGCGCCGGATTTGTCGGTTCACATCTCTGCAAGCGCCTACTCGACCGTGGCGACGACGTATTATGTATCGATAATTTTTTTACCGGTAGCAAAGATAATCTGGTTGAATTAACCAACCATGAGCACTTTGAACTGCTTCGCCACGACGTGACCTTCCCGCTCTATGTCGAGGTCGACGAAATCTATAACTTAGCCTGTCCTGCCTCGCCAATTCATTATCAACACGACCCAGTACAGACAACCAAAACTAGTGTCCATGGAGCAATCAATATGCTCGGCCTAGCTAAGCGGACTAATGCCAAGATATTCCAGGCCTCCACTAGTGAAGTATACGGTGATCCCCAGGTCCATCCACAAGTAGAAAGCTACTGGGGGCACGTTAACCCGATCGGATCACGATCTTGTTATGACGAAGGTAAACGTTGCGCGGAGACCTTATTTTTCGATTACCAGCGCCAACACAATCTTCGCATTAAAGTTGCGCGGCTATTTAATACCTATGGCCCCAATATGCACCCAAACGACGGCAGGGTGGTTTCTAATTTTGTGGTACAGGCGTTACAAAATCAAGATATTACAATCTATGGTAATGGTGATCAAAGCCGTTCCTTTTGTTATATTGACGATATGATTGAAGCCTTTGTGCGTCTGATGGATACTGCAGACTCCTTCGCTGGCCCGGTCAACTTAGGTAACCCCAACGAATTCACGATCAAAGAGCTAGCCGAAACGGTTATAAGACTGACGAATTCAAAATCTCAACTGATTTTTAAACCCCTACCTGAAGACGACCCTCGTCAACGGCAACCGGACATCAGTATTGCAAAACGAGAAATGGATTGGCAGCCCGAGATTCAGTTGGAACAAGGCTTGGTAAAAACGATCGCCTATTTTGATAATCTATTAAAATAGTCAATTCATAAATTTATACCACACATAGTTAACATGTTTTCCACGGCCCCGGACTCTTTGTGCATCTTGCGCTTATCCGCTGTGGGTGATATTTGCCATAGCTTACCCGTAGTCAGAACAATTCAGAGTACGTGGCCTAATACACAGCTGAGTTGGATAATAGGCAAATCTGAAGCAAGTTTGATCGGGGATATCCCGGGCATTACGTTTATCCCTTTTGATAAATCCGGTGGTCTTACGGCCTATCGAGATCTTTATAAACGGCTTTCTCGACAAAAATTTGACGCATTATTGCATATGCAGATGTCCTTGCGTTCCAGTATGGTCAATCGATTAATCGGTACTGACGTACGTATCGGTTTCGATCGTGCACGGGCAAAGGATCTACAAAGATGGTTCAATAACCATGAAATCCCAGCGCACAAAAGACAGCACGTACTCGATAGTTTTTTCGGATTCTCTGAGGCGTTAGGAATTCAAGAAAAGTTAATCAAATGGGATATCCCCCTACCCGCCATTGACATAGAAAAAATTAGTCAATGTTTGGGGGACGCAGCTCCCTATGTAGTCATCAGCCCTTGTTCGGCTATGGCTTACAGAAATTGGCATTGCCAAGGATATGCCGAGGTCTGTGACTATATTACCGAGCGCGGCATCACACCGATTCTGACCGGCGGGCCGAGTACAATTGAAAGGACATTCGGTAAACGTATCGCTGGCTTGGCCCGTCACCCAGTAAAAAATTTAATTGGTAAGACTTCGCTTAAGCAACTACTGGTAGTATTAAAATCGGCAGTGGGCGTTATATCACCCGATTCAGGACCGGCCCATATGGCGACCACCGTACACACACCCGTCATCGGCTTATATGCGTGTACAAATCCCGATCGCGCCCGCCCCTACCTAAGCAAAAAATACACCGTCAACAAATACGATGAGGCGATACTCGCCAAATACGCCAAAACCGTTGAGCAACTACCTTGGGGCATCAGAGTCAAAGACCCCGGCACCATGGACAGAATAAGCGTCAAAGATGTTACTGATAAACTCGACTTGCTTTTTACCGATCAAAATTTAGTTTGAAAACCTATCGAGAGGTAAAATAAATTTTCATCAAAACCGGCGTCGTTAAAATCGCTGACACTATAGTAGTCGAGCGCATAACGTATGCTTGTATTGCCGTTGAGTAAATTTTCAACCCCAGCACCTAAATATAGATCACCGCCAGAATCAGAAATAGTCCCTCCATTTTCCGAGGCATCTGCATTCCAAAATGCTACACCCGCTTGCGCAAATAGTGACAGTGTAACGCTGCGCTGTGTACGGCCGATCACACCCACACGAAATAGTGAAACTTTAAATGTATTTCCGGACGAGTCCTTAGATTCGCCTAGATTGACATAAGCCAGTTCAAATCCGGACGATTCCCATGGCGTGACGCCTCCATAAACAGAAAACCCTACATCAGAATCACTGGCCTCATTGTAGTAGACGTAGGCAAATGAACCCCCTACATATTTTCCAATAGATCCTTTTTTGGTATCGCTAGCGCGAGTCACAGTGATATCGCTAGACACGTCGGCGGATACCGGATTTATGACAAGTAAAATGCCGCCAATCACGAGTGCGGATAAATATCTAATAATCACATCGATAACTCCTGTTAATGGTATTTAATAGACTCAACGCTCTGACGCCGATACTAACTAGTTCTACTTTGTTACTTTAAATCATCTCACAAAAGTTTTGTTATCTACTATAAAACCTCTACAAATAATTTGTAGGAACAACGAAATAATAACGTGCGTATGACCTAGGTCATAGGACTGACATGGTCAATTCAGGACACGCTGTAAATACATCCCTGTAAGCTCAACTGCCGCGTCCATGCGGCAGACGGTCCTGAATCGCCCATCCCAGTCCCATGCCCTAACAGGATCGCTCGTATCATTTCTAAAGACACGGCACAGTGGTGATCTTATCTAGATTCTGCGCTGCTTTGTAGAAGATAACTT
>JBGMRO010000477.1:0-3740 GCA_048061555.1 Thiohalomonadales bacterium
GAACGTTTTAAGGGTTTGTTCGACCAGGAGGTCGGCCGTCATTTGTGTGCAGAAGACTGTCAATCTGTCATCGTCAGTGATGGCGAGTTAACGCACGCGGAACTCAATCTAGACTTCGCGAATCTGTTGCGGAAATCAGGTCCTTGGGGACAAGGTTTTCCAGAGCCGGTATTCGATGGTGTCTTTACCCTGGTGAAGCGCCGTATTGTTGCAGAAAAGCACCTCAAGTTAGTTTTACGACAGGGCTCCCGGCCTGAAGAATATGAAGCCATCGCGTTTAATATCACCGATGTCACTTGGCCATCTGACGTACAACGAGTACAGGTCGCTTATCAATTGGATATTAATCATTTTCGAGGCGCCACCCAATTACAGCTCATGGTGCGTTATATCGACCCTACCGAGTAATAATAAAAAAACCTCACTATTCTATAGACACGCTTTGCTCATGACGAGCGTCTGCGTTATCATTCCCCGCGCATAGAAACCCTCCGGCACAGGTAGACTTGAGAGACGGTCGGTGAACAGAGAGATATCATGTTAGAAACAGCACCATTACAAAACCAGTTGAAAGAAATGTCCAGCAGGGTGGAATCCCTGAGGGGGTATCTTTGACTACGATAACAAAGTCGAAAGACTCGAAGAGGTGCGCCGCGAATTAGAAGTCCCCGAGATATGGAATGACCCCGAGAGGGCGCAATCCCTGGGTAAGGAAAGGGCGCAGTTGGAGCTAGTAGTGAAAACCTTGTCAGAGGTGGCGGTTGGTGTGACAGACACATTGGAACTGCTCGAGCTCGCGGTCGAAGAATCGGACACGGATACCGTAAGCGCCGTAGAGGCCGACATTTTCGCATTGGAACAACGCATCGCCGTGCTGGAATTTCGGCGTATGTTTTCGGGTGAGATGGATTTTGAAAACGCCTTTATGGATATACAATCCGGCTCGGGCGGCACCGAGGCTCAGGATTGGGCGGAAATGTTATTGCGCATGTATCTACGTTGGGGTGAAAAACAGGGTTTTAAGACCGAATTAATCGAAGTCTCAGACGGAGATGTGGCGGGAATTAAAAGCGCCACGATACGTTTTGAGGGTGAGTACGCGTTTGGCTGGTTACGCACCGAGACCGGGGTGCACCGCCTGGTACGCAAGTCGCCGTTTGATTCAGGTAACCGACGGCACACTTCATTTGCGTCGGTCTTTGTATCACCGGAAATCGACGATGATATCGAAATCGATATTAATCCCGCAGATTTGCGCATCGATGTCTATCGAGCCTCGGGTGCGGGCGGGCAACATGTCAATCGTACTGAATCTGCGGTGCGCATTACCCATTTGCCGACCAATATCGTGGTGCAATGCCAAAACGATCGCTCCCAGCATAAAAACAAGGCCACCGCGATGAAGCAACTCAAGGCAAAGTTGTATGAGTATGAAACGCAGAAACGTAATGCCGACCAACAGGCACTAGAAGATTCAAAATCCGATATCGGCTGGGGTAGTCAGATTCGCTCCTATGTGTTGGATCAATCACGTATCAAAGACCTGCGTACCCAAGTAGAAACGGGAAATACCCAAGCGGTATTGGACGGTGAACTCAATATGTTTATAGAAGCCAGTCTAAAATCTGGATTGTAGAAAAGGTTTGAAAAAAGACAATGACCGATAAATCAAAGCAAGCACCACCAGAGCAAGACGAAAGCGCCTTAATCGCCCAACGTAAGTCGAAATTGGCACAGCTTAGGGAGCAGGGCATTGCCTATCCAAATCACTTTCGTCCAGATACCTGGGTCGCCGACGCTATCCATGCATACGCCCACTTGAGCAAAGAAGAATTGCAGGAAAAATCGATTAGCGTGGCCATGGCAGGGCGCTTAATGACGCGTCGTATTATGGGTAAAAATAGCTTTGCTCATATCCAGGATCAATCCGGAAAAATTCAGATTTTTGTATCCCGGGATGCCTTGCCCGAAGGGTTTTACAACAATCAATTTAAGAAATGGGACATCGGCGATATTCTTGGTATAAAGGGTAAATTAACCAAGACCGACAAGGGCGAATTTTCGGTACGCGTTGATTCCATAGAGATTCTGACTAAATCATTGCGACCGTTACCGGAAAAATTTCATGGCCTAAGCGATCAGGAGACCAAGTATCGGCAACGTTATATCGATTTGATAATGAACGAGGCTACCCGCAAGACGTTTGCCATTCGTTCTGCGGTCGTTGATTATATTAGACGAGAGTTGATCAAGCTTAGGTTCATGGAGGTAGAGACACCCATGATGCATGCGATCCCCGGTGGCGCGACGGCCCGTCCCTTTAAGACGCATCATAATGCGCTAGATATGGCCTTGTATCTTCGTGTGGCACCCGAGTTATACCTAAAACGTTTAGTGGTGGGTGGTTTTGAACGGGTATTTGAGATCAATCGAAGTTTTCGAAACGAAGGATTATCGACGCGTCACAATCCAGAATTTACCATGGTGGAATTTTACCAAGCCTACGCGGATTATAATGACCTCATGGATCTGACCGAGAATATGTTGCGTGGCATGGCGATGGAGATCCATGGCCAGACCGAGATAAGCTATCAAGACGAGACCTATGATTTTGGAAAACCGTTCGCGCGTATGACGGTACTAGAGTCGATTTTAAAGTACAACCCGAATATAACGCTGAGCCAACTCGACAGCGAAGAGAGCGCACGTAAAACCGCTGCACAATTAGATGTCAATCTCATGGATAGTTACGGTCTGGGAAAGATCCAGATAGAGATTTTTGAAAAGACGGTCGAGCATCGTCTGAAAGACCCGACATTTATTACCGCGTATCCCACCGAGGTCTCGCCATTGGCTAGGCGAAATGACACTGACCCATTTGTTACCGATCGATTTGAGATGTTCGTCGGTGGTCGTGAGATTGCAAACGGATTTTCAGAATTAAACGACCCAGAAGATCAAGCCAGTCGGTTTCAACAACAGGTCGCCGAAAAAGACGCCGGCGATGACGAAGCCATGCACTACGATGCCGATTATATTACCGCGTTAGAATATGGTATGCCGCCGACGGCGGGCGAGGGCATCGGTATAGATCGGCTGGTGATGTTGTTTGCTGACGCGGCATCGATTCGAGATGTATTATTGTTTCCGCATATGAAACCTAAGAATTAGGTTAAAGGATAAAGGATAAAGGATAAAGGATCACGAATCACGGCGGTGAGAAATGTCGACTAGGATTATCGCACTTAAACGAGCACATTAATTGCATTCAGAACCCGCCAAGGGCGTCTACGTTATGATGAATTTTATTTATAGTGGTATATGCTACAACGGTAGTTAATTCAGCCCTGCAAGTGATTATTTCTAATACTAAATATTTCAACTACACTATAAGGCATCACTAAAAAAAGTGTACCGTTAGAAATGTACCCCCTGATGTACATTTGACGCACATAAATAATAATTGTACTTTAAATAGACAATAAAATAATATGTCCTTATCTCAACGTTTGCTTAGATTGCCGCGTAGTGCAAAGCGGGCCATTCTCATTTCTGCCGATTCCATTTTATTACCCGTCGCTTTTTATATGGCTTATCGCCTCAAGACCGGTGATTTATTGGCCATTGATCAGGGCCTATTGCTGTTAATCGCCGTACCCTTAATCTCTGTACCGATATTCATTCGCACGGGTCTCTATCGGGCGGTTATACGTTATATGGGGGCGAAGGCCTTCTATACC
>JBGMRO010000478.1:0-3716 GCA_048061555.1 Thiohalomonadales bacterium
CAGATTGGCATGTGGGCACAAAAAGATGTGCCCACCCTACAAAAACCGTCTTAAGATTGAGTTAAATGGTAGGGTGGGCACGTTTTTTGTGCCCACATGAAACCCTGTAGGGGATTAGTCATTACTCCTGTTTATCAATTACCACCCTAGCCCCCCTGATCCTGGTTCTGCTGGTTCTGCTGGTCCTGTTGGTTCTGACCGTCTGCGTTCGGTGCTTGTGCGTTGTTAAACTGTCCTTGATCCGCATTCGCTGGAGCGACGTTAGCATCATTAGCTGCAACGTTATTACCTGCATCCGCGCCCTGCCCTTGGCCCATCCCCATACCCTGGCCATCACCATTGCCATTTCCATTTCCCATTGCACCAGCAAAACTGAACGAGCTAAGTGCGAGACCAAATAGAACTACCGCTATTAATTGTGTCATTTTCATGATTATAACCCCCGAAAAAGGTGTTTGTGTGAAGCTTAAATACTAAAAGATAAGCCTGTTTAGCACTGGATGTAGTCGATTGAACAAACGGGAGTTGGCCAGTGTTTCCTGGTCTTTGCTGCAAGCTGTCAATTATTGAGCAATAATTTCAACTACATACCTGAGGTAATAATAGGACATAATTTTCACTTTTTGTAGTTTTTTTCCTACTCTTTAATAGGATATTTTGATATATACAACACTGATGATTTCTCCATTTTGGATAATACAATACGAATAACTTGAGAGGTCGCAGCCATTCGCTCTTACAAGACCGACTAATTAGCTAGGTATTAACCGGTACTTACCTATTTTTTGGACGCTTGTTATAGAATTTCACCTCCAACTTAAACCTGCATTTGTTATGTAGGTTATAATCTACATTTTATATTGTGGTTTATTAAAAAATAAACTATCTGCAAATAATCTGCATTCTTCGTAATATTTTCCCTACAGCACACTTTTTTTACATCTTCCCGTGTGATTGAATCGATTTACCACCCCGTATTCGCTTTCCGGCACCCAGCGCAAAAAATCATTGTTCAACTATACTCACGTAAATGCGCCAACAATCGAGGCAAGGCAAATTTTAATATGGGAAGTGTGCAAACGTGTTTAGCTAACTCGCAGGGTCTCAATGTCGATCATCGAGCCCAAGGTAAGTCCATTTTACTTCTATCTATTCTACTATGCGTCTTAACTACCGGATCTTCCCTATCTACCGAAGTAAAAAGCGAAGAAAAAATTATAGCTGGCAGTGATAAAACAGATAAAAACGATGCTTTTTTTTCGCTATCATTGCAAGAATTAATGAATCTAACCGTCACCACGACTTCCAAGTATGCAGAACCCATCAGTAACTCCCCGGCGAATATCACCGTCTTTAGCCGAGAGGAAATCCAACAGCGTGGCTACCGTAATATAGAAGACCTGTTGCAGGCAATACCCGGTGTGCATTTACAAAAATACTCGATACTAGGTATCTATAACAGCGTCACGTTTCGTGGCGCCTTAGGCAATAATAAATTCCTTATTCTGCAGGATGGTATTCGACTGAATACCCCCGCCGGCGAAACGGCCGCGATAGGAAACCAGTACCCATTATACTACGCCAAACAAGTCGAGGTATTAATGGGCCCCGCGTCGGTAGTATACGGCGCAGATGCGTTTATGGGGGTAATCAACATTATCACCCAGGACAATGATACGGAAAATCAAGGCGAGGTCTCACTCTCCACGGGCAACAAAAGCTATAATGAGACCTATGCACAATGGCACCAAAATTTTTCCCATGAATCATTTTTGAACCTAGGCCTGCAGGCATTTCATTCACAAGATTACGAATTTGCCAAAGACTTCCCCGAGCTCTACAATGACCCGACAGACCCATCAAAGGAATACCAGTTTTCCCCGACTAAAGACCTGCAATTTTTTGTAAACTTTCGCTTGAATTCGCAGTGGCAGTTTGGTCTAAATTATGCCGCGCAATCTTCTTCCGCCTACTTTACCGCTAAACCGAGCTTCAGCACCTTTGATAAAGGCGCAGCGGAAAGAATAAAACAAACCACGGCCTATGCAAAATTCACAACGAATATAAGTCCTACGCTGCGCTCCACGAGTCTGTTGACCGCGATGAACTACACCCTCGATAAAAAAAGTTTTTTTCGTGATAATTTCACCGGCGGTGAAAAGGGCTATAAATATGCCAACTCGGACCGGATTTCCCTAAACCAGGATTTTGAATATAAATATAAAGAAAATCACATAATATCCGGCGGCCTAGTTTATGATTATTTTGATACCATCCCCAGAAGTGCCGATCTATCCGCCCCCTATGACACATCCAAGGAGCCGTCTGAGCAAGACCTGAATTACTTAAATACGACTTTATCGATCCAGTTTTTTGAAAGACAATACTACAATGCGGGTATTTATATTCAGGATAACTGGGAAATTGACCCGCAATGGCGCCTAGTCACAGGCCTGCGCTTCGATGACAATTCCTTTTATGGGAATAGCGTTAATCCACGAGTGAGTGGTATTTATAAATACGATAATCGTAACCGCTTCAAATTATTATATGGACATGCATTTCTGGCACCTGGACCGGACCAGGCCTCCACGCATTTTGGCGGTTTTAGCGGCGCACAAAACAGCAACGGAGAATGGGTAAGCGCGCCGTTCTCACCCTTTCGTATCCCCAATAATGAGATTAAACCAGAGACCGTCAAAACCCTCGAATTAAATTATGAACATGAATTCGACCACAGCGCCTATCTAAAAATCGCGCCATTTTTTAATCGAATTGAAGACGCCATCTTGCGAAAACCAGATGATATCGCGGAACAAGCCATCCCCGGCGCCGAACTACTTAATACCGTGAAGATGGCTAATGTCGGTAAAAAAGAAACCTACGGTATCGATATCAGTTTCGATCAGCAAACGGTTGTAGACGCCTGGAGTTTCAAGACCTGGGCATATTTTAGTCTGCTCGATGGCAGTATGACCGACCAGGGCCAGAAACTAGAACTGCCCATGGTGTCCCGCTACAAATTAAATGTGGGCAGTATAATAACCTATAAAAACACTTACCTGCTAACACCCAAACTAAGCTGGATAGACACCACTACCAGCAATCAGCGCGACCCCAGCGATAACAACAAAATGTTGCAAGTCCCTGCCTATTTTCTAGTCGATCTACATGGTGAAATAAGGATCTCTGCTAGTGCTTCGGTGAAACTGGATATATACAATATGTTGGATAAAAAGTACGTTAACGCACCTTTTGCAAATCCATTTTTCACCTTAAACCAGGCCGCTCAACCTGGACGATTGGGTGTTTTCAACCTATCCATTAGGTTCTAGTACAAGCCATCGATATGTCGACCGGCAACCCTCACATCATAAAACTATTCATCTGCGCCACATTACTGTTACCGATCTCGAAAATATACGCCACACCCCCCGTACCGGCGGACAAAATTAAGGCCGCCTATATCTATCAGTTTACCCAGTTTATCACTTGGCCAGAGACCGCGTCCGCAAGACACTTGCCATTTAGCTTGTGTATTATTGGTCAAGAGCCCATCGGCAAAGCGCTAGAACCCTTGAACCAACGCCTGCTTAATGGACGAAGCATGAGGGTCTTCTTTCCAAAGACGATAAACGAGACTTCGACCTGTAATGTTCTCTACATCGCCAAGACTGAACAGCACCAGATGAACGCGATTCTTAATTTTCTGCACG
>JBGMRO010000479.1:0-3706 GCA_048061555.1 Thiohalomonadales bacterium
ACGAAAACTGTTGATCCAGTCGAGAATCACCGGGCCACGGATTTCCAGCATGACATCATGCCAACCTGAGTTGGGACTGCGAATATCTGAGGTATCAAAATCATCGCTAATGCCCGCCCCACCCACGTATACTACATTGTGGTCGACAATAAGTATCTTGCGATGATCCCGAAAGAGACTCTTATAAATATTGATAAAATTAACGGGATTGAAAAACTGCAATTCTAATCCGGCCTCTCGCATGCGTCGTCTATCGGCGGTCTTTAGTTTTTTTCCGCCGTAATCATCCACAATAATATAAACAGCGACCCCTCTACCCTTGGCCACAATTAATGCATCGATGAATAGGTCCGCGATGTAGCCGGACTCGAATACATACTGCTCCAATAAGATGAATTGCTTAGCGGTTTCAATGGAATTTAACATCGACGTGAAAAAAGCCTGTCCGTCGACTAACAACTGAAAGTAATTTCCCTCCCGAACGGGGAATTTATAACGGGTGATGGTAAAATGTTTCATGCTTCGTTGTGCATACTACCGCCAATTCCAACCTAATATCACCATATATGGCCCTATTTCCGAAATCGGAAATTTACCGACGCCACATTAAACATCATACTCTCTATCTGATTATAGTTGCGGATTTAGCAAATTAATTATCCCTACGGACTAAGACTAGAAACAGTCGCTACGCTAGACGAATGGTGACCGATGTTTTGGTGTTTTTGCCCTGCCAGCCGCTTTTTTCGTATGCGTCGTTCTGTTTTTAGCAACCATTTCTTGAGTCGATTGGAATCACCATATTTGCTGAGCTTCCCCCAGGAGTTTAACAGTACCATCGTAACCGGACGCCCGTTGATGACTGTTTTCATAATCAGGCAATTTCCGGCAGTATTGGTAAAACCCGTCTTGCTCAGCCGAATATGCCAACTCTTTTTCTTGACAAAACGATTGGTATTGCCAAATTTCAATAATTTGCCCCTGCGAAAATCGGTCAACGTATGTTTTTTCTTGGTGGTAAATTCGCGAATCATCGCATATTCCATCGCGACTTGCGCAAGTTCATTTAACTCACGCGCGGTCGAGACGTTTTTGTCATGTAAACCTGCCGGATCATAAAAGTGTGTCTTACGTAACCCTAAACTAGCGGCCTTTTTATTCATGGCTGCCACAAATTTACGCTTCCCGCCTGGATAAGTGCGCGCCAATGCGGCCGCCGCTCTATTTTCTGAAGCCATCAGGGCGATTAACAATAGATCGCGACGTGTGATTCTACTGCCAAAATTCAGGCGAGATTTGGAGTAACGTATGCGATCCTTGTCCGCCTTAATGATAGTTATCGTCTCATCCATGGGTAGTTTTGCATCTAAGAGCACCATCGCCATCATCAATTTGCTCAATGAGGCAATCGACATCACGGATTTGTCGTTACGTCGAAATATGAATTCTTGATCACGTTCATCATAGATGGTGGCTACGTGGGAGCGGAGAAATACCTTGCGGCCTTTGCTAAAGCGTTTTATCTCGGCGGCACTTATATAGGTCGTCTGTGTAGAGACCTGCGTGGCGACATACGGCGTCGAGTTGCCGCCTCCCGATGATTCCACAGGGGCTGAATCGGCAATTCCCCAGGAAAGAGGCGTGCACAAGGCAATAAGGAAAAAACTGCGAATTTTCATACGAAACCTATATTTGCGTTACTAAAATTAGCTCTACTATGCGGATCGCTAGCCTCTGGCTATTAAACCATCTAGTAGCAATCACTAATCTGTTTTTAGATAATAGACCAACAATTTCAGCCTAACTATTGATTTAAACACTATATCACCTCGAAGATAACCCTGTAAAAATCGGCAATTAACACCCGATAGATTCGGATTTGTTATTGCACAAGAACTCCAAACGATTGAATCTAAAGATATTAAAATCTACTAACAAACATCATTGCCCACTGCGCGGCCATTGCCTTACTCTAAAAGGCAGACTTTACTTACCAAAGTTAGTAATATGAAGCTGGTATCTGTCTTTAGTTAACTGCGTGAGTTAACTGCGTGTTTTGCAACTTTAGCCTGAAAAAACACACCAATATAATGAATAATTTATGCCAACAGGAAAATGGAATCCTACGCGAAAAAATAGTCAATTAGTACCGTTGACCGTTGTAGATGGACTCTGCAACCGGGTACCTCGTCTGGCATGGACTATTTGTTCATACATACCAGATAACTCATAGATACCAGATTCTAGCTGCTAGGCCACATTTGTCAGCAGTCAGTGTTCTTATTCCAAGGAGTTTTTTAATCATGTTGCGGTTTGCAGTATTAAATAAAGTTATGAGTCGCCGTTTAGCTCGAGGGTTATTACCAAGAAAAAAAGTTAATCCAGGTATTTTATTTACGGGATTTATCGCTCTTTTTTCCTCCGCCATTTCTGCACAAACTATTACCGGTACTATCGGCGTAGATACGCTATGGGATGATTTATCAGAGCCCTACGTTATCGCTGCGGACAAAAGTATTGCCATTGATACCAGCGCCACATTAACGATATCACCCGGTGTCAGGATAGAGTTTGAGAATAACGCAAGATTAATTGTTCTCGGTACAATCGTGGCCGTAGGAACCATCGATACACCCATCATATTTGGGCCTAATTCAATCGGTGTTTCGTGGGGTGGAATCTTATTTAAGGATAGCGCAGACGATATAGTCTATAACGCCGACGGCAGCTATGCTTCCGGGTCAATTTTGGAGTATGTTATTGTTAGTGGCGTTAGTTCATTAATAACAGTTTTTGCAGTCGATACCCTTGTGAATGGCGCTATTGACTTAAATGACGCCTTTCCGGCTTTAAACTTCCTGACAATTCATAATAATTTTACCACGGGTATATACGCAGTTATTTCCAACTCTAACAGTGCACCCAATGATATTTTGGTTATAAGCAATAGCAGCATTCAAGGAAATACAGTAAGTGCCATAGCTCGTAGTCCCGGCATTAGCATTTATGACGACGGCCAAACGACTATCAGGATAGCGACAAACAAGTTATCTAACAACGTAGACACTGATTATCTAAATAGCGGAAAAAATATCACTACGTCTACAGGGGGAGGCTTATTTATTAGTGGTGCAAAACAAATAGAAATCTCCGCGAATACATTTACGTCAAATTCCGCAACGAACGGAGGCGCCATCAATATCACAAATTTACAGGATCCCTTGCCCAATACGGATATAAAGTCTTTTATCTCAAACAATTTAATCAGCGGCAATCGCGCAATTAATGGAGCCGGCCTTTATCTGGTTAATTCTGTTGTCAAAGTCGTAAACAACCAATTTATCGCTAATGCGTCAACATTACAGGGTGGTGGCATTTACACAAAACAATCAACCGCAGAATTTAGTCAAAATTTATTCCTAAAGAACAATTCAATAAGTACCGGTGGCGGCATATATGTCCATAACACCGCAACGGGCATCAAAGTGGACCACAATGTATTTTTTACGAATCATTCGGATGAACATGGCGGGGCATTTGACGTACACGGCGGGACAATAAACCTCTTATACAATACTTTTGTTAGTAATACCGCCAATAGATCTGGAGACGCATCGCAATTGGGCGTTGGGAATGGTACGTTTGAATATAATTCTATACAAGGAAAAGGTAGCAGCTCCTTAATCGCCCTAGGGGATAAATATAG
>JBGMRO010000480.1:0-3705 GCA_048061555.1 Thiohalomonadales bacterium
GTGTCATCGAACGTGTCAAACAACGCCTGGTCGAGGCACAGGCCGCCTTGCCCGACGGCGTAGAGATCGTGACCGTGTATGACCGTTCCGAACTCATCAACCGCGCCATCGACACATTGACGACCACGCTGACAGAAGAAATGATCGTGGTATCGTTGGTGATCGCCCTATTCCTGATGCACTTTCGTTCCGCACTGATCGCCATACTCACCCTACCGGTCGCCATTCTATTATCCTTTATACCCATGGCGAGCCAAGACCTGACCGCCAATATTATGTCTCTGGGTGGTATCGCGGTGGCCATCGGTGCGATGGTAGACGCCTCCATCGTCATGATCGAAAACATCCATAAACGCGTGGAAGAATGGCAAGAAGGCGCACAACAAACCCCGCGCGGCCGTATTATTATCCAGGCCATGCAGGAGGTCGGACCGAGTATTTTTTTCTCCCTCTTGATCATCACGATCTCCTTCCTGCCAGTTTTCGCCTTAGAAGGAACCGAGGGTCGATTGTTTAAACCCCTGGCGTTTACCAAGACCTACTCGATGGGTTTCGCGGCACTGCTGGCGATCACGTTTACCCCCGCACTGGCTATGCTATTGATCCGCTGCAAAATACGTGGCGATAAAAGCCCCATCAACCGTGGTTTGGTAGCGGTCTATGTGCCAGTGGTACGCTGGGCGGTGAAATTGCGCTGGTGGGTCGTGGGTGCCGCTTGCGCCGCCTTGCTCGCCACCGTGCCAGTATTCCTGCAATTGGGAAACGAGTTTATGCCGCCGCTCAACGAGGGCACCATCCTCTATATGCCCACCGCCATGCCGGGCATGTCGATCACCGAGGCCAGCAAGGTCCTGCATGCCATGGACAAGGAACTCAAGGCCTTTCCCGAGGTGGAACGGGTCTTCGGCAAGATCGGCCGCTCCACTAGCCCGACCGATTCGGCGCCGTTATCCATGGCCGAAACCATGATCACCTTAAAACCACGAGATCAATGGCGCGAAGGCGTGACCTGGGAAAGCCTGATCGCCGAGATGGACCAGCAACTGCGCTACCCCGGGATGCCCAATGTGTGGTGGATGCCGATCCAGACACGCACCGAGATGTTGGCCACCGGTATACGCTCTACTCTCGGCATCAAGGTATTCGGTGACGACCTGAAGACCGTCGAAGCGGCCGGCATACGCATCGAACGCGCCCTGCAAGATGATGAACGCACCGCCCCGTATACCCGCAGCGCCTTTGCGGAACGTATCACCGGCGGCTATTTTCTCGACTTTGATATCGACAGAAAAAAGATCGCCCGCTACGGACTCACCATCGCCGATGTCGAGGATGTCATCATGGCCGCCGTGGGTGGTATGACCATATCCGAGACCGTAGAAGGCCGTGAACGTTACGCCATTAACCTGCGCTATGCGCGCGACTTTCGAGACAACCCCCAGGCCCTGCGGCGCGTCTTGGTGCCCACCCCCGGTGGCGCGCAAGTACCGCTGGCACAACTGGCCGAACTCAATTTTCGTACCGGCCCACCGATGTTGCGTAATGAGAACGGCCAACTGGTGGGTTATGTGTTTGTCGACGTGAATGACAAAATCGGCATCGCCGATTATGTCAACGCCGCCAAACAAGTGGTCGCAGAAAAAGCCGAGGTGCCTGTGGGTTATCGCCTGGATTGGGCGGGCCAATTCAAATATTTTGAACGCGCCAAGGCCAAACTCAAGATCGTGGTACCACTGACCCTGTTTATTGTGTTTTTTATGTTGTTTATTAATCGCAAGTCTGTGATTGAGTCCTTGATTATCTTGCTGGCGGTGCCTTTTTCACTCATTGGTGCGGTGTGGTTGTTATATCTGCTCGACTATAATCTTAGTGTCGCGGTTTGGGTAGGTATGATCGCCCTGGCCGGACTGGATGCCGAGATGGGTGTGCTAATGATGTTGTATTTGGGTATGGCTTATAAGGCACGGCAGGCAGATGGGACACTTAATTGCCAACAAGATCTGAGTGATGCCATTATTGCGGGCGCGGGTCGACGTATTCGGCCTATGTTGATGACGGGTATGGCACTGTTGCTGGGATTGATCCCGATCTTGTGGAGTGATGGCTCGGGCGCGGATGTGATGAAACGCATTGCGGCGCCTATGATTGGGGGGATTGCTTCGGCTTTGGTGACTGTGCTGGTGGTGTTTCCGGCTTTGTTTGCTATTTGGCGGGGGTGGTCTGTGGGGAAGGTTGATAATAGAGAGGGTTCCTTGGATTGAAACTAATTAGTAAATTTTAGGATAGCCACTAATTTACTTTTTACATTTTAGTCAGCGCCAGGTTATTCATCATTAATTTCAATGGCTCTACATTTCTTAAACCCCGCTATCGGGCTGGGAATAATAATCGGAATATGGATCACGTATCGGTTTATCTAGGGTATCCAAAGGACTTATCACAGATACGCCCGGTGAATTTAGTACATGTGTGTAGATCATAGTAGTCGATACATCGGCATGCCCTAGCAGCTCCTGTACCGTTCGAATATCGTAACCTGACTCTAGCAAATGAGTTGCAAACGAGTGACGTAACGAGTGGCAATTTACTCGCTTATTGATATTGGCTTTTTTTGCTGCCGATTTAATATGTCGTTGCAATCCATTTTCATGCAGATGGTGACGACGTGTTTTGTTCGAGCGCGGATCAACTGATAACCTTGACGAGGGAAACAAATATTGCCAACCCAACTCTCTACTCGCAGATGGGTACTTTCGTTCCAATGCCGTGGGCAAAAACACTTCACCAAAACCTGCTGTGATATCCTTATGGTGAAGTTGTTTGACGAACTCAATTTGTTCACGCAAAGTCTCATTTAGGCGCCTAGGCAATGGTACGATACGGTCTTTATTTCCTTTTGCATTTCGTACGAATATTTGCTGATACGCAAAATCAATATCATATATTCGTAAGCGTATACATTCCAATAGACGTAGGCCACAGCCATATAATAGATTTGCCTGCAATGGATAGGATCCGCAATCCAATGCCGTGAACAAACGAATCATTTCCTGTCGAGATAGAACTACCGGTAATCGTTTGGGTTTTTTCGAATGAGTAAATTGATTGAGCTCCCCCAGCTCGATTTCCATGACATACTTATAAAAAAACACGATTGCGCACAGTGCTTGACTTTGTGTACTCGCTGCGACACCACGTTGACACACGAGGTATTCGAGAAAAGCTACCACTGCATCGCCTTTCAAATTCTTTGCATCAGCCAAGGAATGGAAATATAAATATCGTTCCACCCACGCCACATAGGCTTGCTCGGTACGTATAGAATAATGCTTGCACCGAATTTTTGTAATAAGTTTGTCAAAATATTCTGGATAGGCAATTTGAGCCTTTTCAATCGAATCCTTCTCAACAGAGTCTGCAGCGCTTTCGTTTGACACGATTGCACTAGAATAATCTCGTGCTAATGTTGAATGCGAATGCGAAAGTTGGCTCGCCGAATTTATCCAAAACTCCCATGGAAATGACTCTGCCCAAGGTGGAGATACAATATCCACAAATAAGATTCGCAATGCTTCAATAACTTGTCGGAATGTCCAATCGGCCAGTCTCTGATTTCTGCCTAAATTTTTAAGATATTGATCCAGATCATCGCTCGAATGTTGCGCAAGGCGGTGTGACGGTAACGATTTTATATACGACTCTACA
>JBGMRO010000481.1:0-3700 GCA_048061555.1 Thiohalomonadales bacterium
TCTGGGCTAAGGGTTCAGTTGATTGTTTGTCGTCCAAGTTGGGAAGATATATGCCCACAGTAAGTCTATCGCGAGCCTTAGATGGGCTTAATAATAGATTGGCAAGCTGGTGTCCGAGTTGGTCGCTAGGACCCCGAAAAGGTTTCCCATATGGAAATATCATAGTTCTCAAGATCCAGGCGACCGATCTATTTGGAAAATTGGCCAGAAACTGATCCATGCTTTGTTGCATGGTACGCAGTGAGTGTTCACAGCTCCATCTTAATAGGGGCACATCATCGGTTTGCTGCCCTTGGTCGTGAAATCGTTTCAACACTGCAGACATCATATACATTTGACTAAGCACATCGGCCAGGCGTCCCGATAATTTTTCCTTACGCTTTAAGGCCCCACCCAGGACAAGCATTGCTATGTCTGCGGTCAATGCAAAGGCGCTGCTGAAGCGGCTCAAGTGTTGATAATAGCGCGTGGATGGGTCGGATACGGGGACATGGGTAAAACGTGAATGAGTCAGACCCAAGACAAGAGTACGCACGGCGTTGCTGATGGTAAGGCCCACATGGCCCCATAAAGCTTGGTCAAATTCGATTGATGCTTTTTCGTCGTCACTGTCCATCGCAGCCTGCATTTCTTTAAACACATAGGGGTGGCAACGAATTGCACCCTGGCCGAAAATAATCAAACTGCGTGTGAGTATATTGGCACCCTCCACAGTGATACTGACGGGTACGCTTTGATAAATACGTGCCAGGAAATTGTTGGGCCCTAAACAGATACCACTGCCGCCGTGTATGTCCATGGCATCGTCCACGCATTTTCGCATGCCCTCGGTGAGATTGTACTTAGCGATCGCCGAGATTACTGAAGGGCTATGTCCTAGGTCTATGGCACCGGCGGTCAAGGTGCGGGTGGCGTCCATGGTGTAGGTCATGGCTGCGATTCGGGCCAAGGGCTCCTCGATGCCTTCAAAGCGACCTATCGGCATATTAAATTGGCGCCGAATGCGTGCATAGGCGCCGGTGGCGCGGCTCGTTAACTTGCCTGCACCCGTGGATAATGCCGGTAAAGAGATAGATCTACCGGCCGCCAAGCATTCCATTAACATGCGCCAGCCCTGCCCGGCTTGTTCTTGACCTCCAATGATCCAATCCACCGGGATAAATACGTCTTTGCCCTGATTAGGGCCGTTTTGGAATGCACTGTTAAGTGGAAAATGTCGATCACCAATGGTAACCCCGTCGGTATCCGTCGGGATCAAGGCACAGGTAATGCCCCAATCGTCTTTTTCTCCAATCAGGTGCTCAGGGTCTTTGAGTTTAAAGGCCAAGCCTAATACCGTTGCCACCGGACCCAGCGTAATGTAGCGTTTATTCCAGTTGAGTCGAATACCCAAGACATCATTCTGGCCATCAAATTTTTGGCGGCAGACGATACCGGTATCAGTCATCGAGGCGGCATCTGATCCCGCGTCTGGAGAGGTGAGTGCAAAGCAAGGGATTTCTTCTCCACTGGCGAGGCGAGGTAAGTAGTGCTCACGCTGTTGCTCTGTGCCGTATCGCATTAACAATTCTGCGGGTCCAAGGCTATTTGGCACCATTACGGTTACGGCGGCGGTGGTAGAACGACCTGAGATCTTGACTACCACACTGGAATGCGCCTGTGCTGAAAATTCTTTACCGCCATACTTTTTCGGGATTATCATGCCGAGAAAACCCTGCTCCTTCAGAAATTTCCACACATGCGGGGGTAGATCCATCTCGTGGTGGGTGATATTCCATTCATCCAACATGTCGCATAATTCGTTGACTGGGCCATCGAGGAAGGCCTGTTCTTCTTGAGACAAAGTCGGTATTCGCGTATCGATTAATTTTTGCCAATCGGGTTTGCCGCTGAATAAATCGCCGTCCCACCAAACATCCCCGGCTTCAAGGGCGACACGTTCAGTGTCTGACATCTTGGGCATTACACCGCGAAAGGCGCTGAGCGCACGATTGCTCAACCAGCGACGACGCAAACTGGGCACATTAAATACCACCGCAAAGGCGAGGAAAGCAGTCCAAACCAACACATTTCCGAAGGCGCCTAATGAGGATTGTGTCCAAACGAGTAAAAATACGGCCGTAATGGCTGTACCTATATGCAATGACGTTCGTTTATAAAAAAGACCCGCAATAACCACTAGCAGCAATGCTAGCCAAATCCAGTTACTCATGATTTTCTCCCTAATCGGCGTGATTTAAGTTCATTTTTATCGGTTTTTTCTACAGCTAGTTTGTCGCCGTTGTCTACTAAATCTTGGGGCTCGTGGAACGAAATACTAGCAGTATCCGTACTGGGAATAAAACACTCGGACTCATCGTTACAGATAATCCCGTTTTGATCCCAAGGTAGACGCCTATAGACCGCAAGATCATTGAGGCCCAATATCGGGTATTTTATAATTTCAAAATACGGTGAGTAGTCGAAGTCTTGGGGTGTCGCCAGTTTTTCATTGCGACGAAACAGGGTGTAACCATCCTTGCTCTTTTGAATTACCGGTAGTATCGGATACTGCACGGAGGCGAACGACGAGGCGATCATAGTAGAACAGACCGTCTTGGTCGTTTCACCGGCGTGGTGCTGAAATAGACTCGAGCGCCAGCGTCGCGGCATAAGTCCATAGGGCAACAAAAATCGAAACAAGTCCAGCATTTGTCTAACATTGTAATCATGTCCCAGGTGTTTAGCACATCGAGCGATTACTTTCTGCACATCTTGAGGTGAAAGGCCTTGTGGGCGACAGATACGCATATGGTCCCTGGCGTATTTTTTGAGCGGACCGACTATCGTGCCTTCGCCGAGTAGCGGTTCGATAATAAGCTGGTCGGCCGGATCGCCATCATAGAGCCAGCTAATATGTTCACGCAGTTGCGGGTCTTCGATATCTCCCAGGCGCCCGATATATAACGCGCTATGTGACCAGGGGCTATAGGTAATCGTCTTAATGACCTCACTAACACGAGATCGACCCTCCACCAATAGTACGTCGCATGGCCGAATTTCAAAACTTAGGCGATCGTAGTCACAGGGCGGCGTTCCACTGCGGTTATCTTCCTCGAATACCAACCAGTCGATAATTTTATCGGTCAACCATTTAATCGGATTACGCATATGACTCCGTACTAGCCAGGTTCTTCATTTATTTAGCATTCGCTAATCGATTTAGTACGGCGTATAAATATTGAGAACATGCCTGAGTTGGATCGTTCAACCTAGATTCATCAAGAGCTTGCGTGGACTTTCGTGAGTCAGCTGATGAATTTAGGTGCAAAGTTACAATAGGCCAACTAATGCGCGGTAGTGTCAACAAACAAGCGAATGGATGCAAAGTCATAAACTATAGATATCCTTATATGTGAATATTAGCTGTAATATCAATCAATTATAAAACATCTGAGGTTTGAATCCGCATTATTTTAAAAATAATTACCAAAATCAATTGATCTAATGCCTAGTACCAATAAAAAATTTCTGTACTCACTATTTATTAGTCTAATAACTGACCGTTTGTTACAGATTATGCCATTAAGGCAGCTAGAATTATGTGTTAGGGGGCCATATAAGGGTGGCGTACAAACAAGCAGAAATCATACCTATATCTAGGTAAAAAATATTATTCCTTCTAAGCCCTCATTAGGAAAATATCTTGTTGGATATCATT
>JBGMRO010000482.1:0-3687 GCA_048061555.1 Thiohalomonadales bacterium
GGTATCGATGATGATATGCGCGGCCGCCTAGTCGACGATATCGTCGACTATCTCCAGTCGGTCGAGGGTGCCAAGGATATCGATCGCGATGATAAAACGGGAAAATCTCAAGTCGAAATAAAGTTTGACTACGACAAGTTGGCCAGAGTGGGCATATCGGTCGCAGACGTCGCTAGAAACGTACGCATTGCCTACGATGGTGAGGTGGTGACCAGTGTACGTTACGGTGATGAGGACGTTGATTTCCGCGTGATATTTTCACAGAATGTACGCAAGACTCCGGCATCTTTGAAAAACATGACTTTACTCAATCGCACTGGCAATCTTACGCCGTTGCACCGAATTGCAGCACTGGTTTCATCTCCGGGGCCGGCGAATTTTGTCCACTATAAAGGTGATAGAGCCGTCACGATTAGTGGTGATGTCGACAAGGCAATCACCACACCTTTAAAGGTCTCACAAGCAGTTCTCGCAAAATTTGACATAGAAAATAACTACCCCGGAATGCAACTTATTGTGGGTGGGGAGGCGCAAGAGAGCGAAGAATCCTTAACAGAATTATTTACTATCATGGCGATGGCCAGTATTGGTATTTATCTATTGTTAACCCTGTTGTTCAATTCTATTTGGCAACCGCTCATGGTAATGTTGGCCATACCCTTTGGTTTTATCGGGGTTATAGTCGGCTTTTCCATCCATGATGAGGCCTTGGGTTTTCTTAGTATGATCGGGGTGGTGGGTCTGGCCGGTGTGGTCGTGAACGACTCCCTGGTTTTGGTGGCACATGTGAACGATCTGCATCGCCGTGAACCACAACGTAGTTTGCGAGAGATTGTTGCCGAAGGTACTGGGAACCGTTTGCGGGCGGTGTTACTGACCACGTTTTCTACCGTGGCAGGCTTGATGCCACTGGCGTATGGTATCGGCGGTGCTGATGCCTATATGGGCCCAATGGCCTTGGCCCTGACATGGGGTCTATTATTTGCTACACCGTTGACCTTGCTGTTATTACCTTGTTTGTATTTGATTGGGGAAGATGTCGGGCGAGTGTTTAGATCCAGAATTCCCTGGTTAAAATCAGATCGAATTGCCTCATCGAAGGAAGGTGGTGTGTCCATAAATTCGGGGTAGATCACTATAAACGCTTGCACCATTAGGCCTCATACAAGGGCAATGAAAATAATAGTCTATGCTATATAGTTACACCTATGTTTAGTTACACCTATGCGTGATTTAGGGGCAGAGTATCAGGGGGTATAGTAAGGTTTAATCCACGATGCTCGCTTTCTGTCTGTAGCACCTGTTTATAGAACTTTCGCATGTTACGGCATACTAGGCCGAAAGGGTTTTATTGTGTGCAGCGCTGGGGATACCGGTTTATGACATTTTTGCTCGTGGTCGAAATATCGACAATCGCCGCGCAAGAAGTAGAGCCCTTACTTTCGCTTTCCTTATTACAAGACACAAGCAGTTTGCTGATAACGAATAGAAAATTAGCCTATAAAGTGGCCAGACAATGGAAATTGACGGCAAATATACGCAATATCTCCGATGAGGACTACAGTACACTCGCAAACTCGAGTATTAGGTCAGGATGCATCGGCTAGCGATATTCAAGAGCTACCTTCTCGAGGACGAGAGCTCCTGTTTTCTCTACAATTTTCCAGTGATTCCTGATACATGATCAAGCGAGTACACCGGGGCCTACGGGGTAAAATTAGACTCATTAGTGGGGCTTGTTTATTGCTTAGCGTGCTTATGCCGTTGCTATTGTTTGCGGCGACGGCACGCATAGCCTCAAGCGCGGCCGAATATCAAATCAAGGCAGCCTACCTGTATAATTTTAGCCAGTTTATCGAGTGGCCCAGTGCCGCGTTCGAGGCCCCAGCCTCAAGTTTCAACCTTTGTGTGTTTGGGAAAGATCCATTTGGGGAATCTCTGCGGCCGATAGCCGATCGCGTCTATCGAAAACATCCGATTTCTATTCGTTATCCAAAAAATATCGTCTCGGCGCGCAGCTGTCATATCCTCTATATCGCAAACTCTGAGGCAGGTCGTTTCCGCGCTGTTTTGGATAAACTATCCGGTGCGCCCGTATTAGTGGTGAGCAGTCTACCCAATTTTGTCGATCGAGGTGGCATTGTCGGTTTTGAGCGGGTAGGCAGTCATGTTCGTTTTGCCATAAATCAGACGGCTGGGATGCGCAACGGCCTAAGTTATAGTGCGAAATTATTAGAAGTAGCGGTTCGTATCGTCGGTGCGATCGCGGCGGAGGGTTCACCGTGATTCACTTTCGCGACTTACCCATACGCAACAAGGTGGTAATGTTAGTCATGGCCGTGAGTCTGATTATTGTCGCCTCCATAGGTGGTGCTCGACTGGTATGGGACATGGGGCATGCCAAACAAGCGTTATTGCAGGAAATCTCCGCATTGACGAACTTACTGGCAAATCGAAGTAATGCGGCACTGGCCTTTGACGATAAGCGCTTGGCCCAGGAAAATCTGTTGTCACTACAGGAGATTCCTCACGTTGTATTGGCCTGCCTTTATCGAAAAGATGGGACCCATTTTGCAAAATATCATCGTGACTTAAGTCAAGTGAGTTGCCCGGTAAGTGGTCAAGTCAATAGCCTACAGCAACGTTTTGATGCCGACCACTTACACACGGTGGCCCCGGTCCGTCAGGGTGACTCATTATTAGGATGGATCTACATCAGCACCGACCTAGGTTCGATCGAAAAACGCTTCCATAATCAGTTGCTCTTTAGTGGTATTACCCTGGCATTTGCGGCGTTGTTGGCGGGATTACTGGCTGTTTGGGTGCAACGCCTGATTTCCGGACCCGTGGAAAAGGTTACCGCAGTCGCGAACGCAATAGAACGACGCGGAGATTTTAGCTTACGTGCGCAAGTGTCCGGTAACGATGAAGTCGGGCAATTGGCGCGTGGGTTTAATTCTATGCTCGAGGCCCTGCAAATACAGAGCGATGAATTGGCCACCACTAAGGCGGAACAAGAGGCACTATTAAGCAAATATCGCTCGTTGTTTGAACATTTTGGTGATGCAATATTACTAGCAGATGTCGAAACGGGGGCTATTTTGGATGTAAACCCAGCGGCCATCGAACGTTATGGTTATAGCCGAGAAGAGTTTTTATCCATGACGATATTCGATATGAGCTCCAAAGATAATCTCGCAGATGTTTCTCATTTCATTCGCCAGATCGGTCATAGCGGGCATGGAATTTTTGAACGAGAGCACCTGACCAAAGACGGTCGAGAAATTCCTGGCGAAGTGAGTACCCGGGTGATCGAACTCAACGGACGGCCCGTGTTTCTTAATGTGATTCGCGATCTGAGTGAGCGCCGATTGGCCGAACAAGCGCTGGGGGAATCTGAAGGTCGCTTTCGTAGCCTGCTGGAACAATCACCGTTTGGCATGCAAATTATGTCGCCTGATGGGCGGGTTCGCTTAGTTAATCCCGCTTGGGAACGTTTTTGGGGGGTATCTTTGGATGGCTTGTCAAACTACAACATCTTGAGCGACCAAAATTTAATGGACAAGGGTGTTATGCCCTATATCGAACGAGGATTCTCAGGCGAGGTGACCGAAATCCCGCCGATCCCCTATAATGCGAAAGATACACCGGGTGTCGTCAGCCGGGTTATTACCCCCGATCGTTGGG
>JBGMRO010000483.1:0-3680 GCA_048061555.1 Thiohalomonadales bacterium
GGAATTATTTGTCTATGTTTGCAGAAACGAAAACAATACCCAGAATTATTACAAAGGGATGTGACCACATATCATAGGCCTATAGGTACTAGATATACACTAGGGCATACCCTAGGATTACCGCCTTTCTTTTATGTAGAGCAGAATTATCTTATCAACTGTAGGGATTCTGGGGTGAATTTGGGAAAATAAATTGCATATTGAAAAATCCAAATCGAAAATGCTACGAGCTGCCAATCTTCGATTTAGGTATCTATACTACGGCTATAAAATTAAGTACGCTACTATTGTTAAATAATCCACTAACCCATTAACCGAGATAATTATTTGTTAATGCCTGTTGTTCAAGATCCAACAATTTAATTTTTCTGACTTTACCGCCCGAATAATTTCCTACCTTACCTGTTGCTAAAATAACCCGATGGCAAGGGATGAAAATACAGATTTTATTTTTTGCGTTAGCGGTTCCAACAGCGCGCGCGGCTTTTGCATTGCCAACTTTTTTCGCAAGCTCTTGGTAGCTCCACGTTTCACCACAAGGAATGCTTTGCAATACTCGCCAAACCATTTTCTGAAATGGTGTTCCTGTGGTTGCTAGGGGCAAATCGAATTTAATGCGATGTCCTTTAAAATAGTCGGACAATTGATCTGTTGCTGCAGCGAGTACCGAGGAAGTTTTATTTACACAAGTCGCTTTGTTGGTAAACTCACACAGCGTAATAAAGCCATTGTGTTCACTGATTGTCAATTTTCCGATTGGCGTCTTAATTATGGTGGTATTGCGGGTCATGTTTTACCTCCATATTTATACAATATTGTGGCTAAATATCCTCGCCACGGGGTAAGCTTATCTATATTTGTTGTGCCAAGAATTTTGTCTAAATAAACATCGCCTTCTGGAAATGCATCAGTATCACCAATAGCACGTAATGCAATATATTCAGCAGTCCAGGGGCCGATGCCATGGATTTTTAGCAAGTTATGTTTGAACTTTTTGGGGTCCTGGTAACTCGAAAAATGGATTTCGCCACGAAACACGTGTTGAGCCAAAGTAATGATGGCCATTTTTTTTGCACGCGTAACTTTTAATGCTGCTAGGTTTTCACTGGCAAGTTTTTCCGGGCACGGAAAAAACCGGATTTGTTTGCTAGTTATGGGATGCTCGTGCTGTTCCCCATATAATTCCATTAATTCATTAGTAAGTTGTGTCGCATGTTTAACAGAAATAAGTTGGCCTAGGATAGTACTTATTGCAAGTTCAAATCGATCCCAGCATCGCGCCAGTCTGACACCGTGACGCGATTCATAAAATCGGTGTAAACCAGGTTGACTTTCAAAGGCGCTGGTAATATAGACTGGGTCAAGAGAGAGATCAAACATCTCTTTGATCCGACAAAGTACATAATTTAATGCATTGACATTGGATGTTTGTAGCGATATATCCAGTCGGTGCTTTTTTTCATTATTGTGAACCCTGACAATCCCGGTTTCATTTTCGAACCGAAAAATTCTTTGGTAACACCCGTCTTTAAATTCTTCAAGATCGCCAATTTTGTGTTTTTGGTAATAATCGAGACTGGCCTGCCAGTCGAGTGGGGGGCGATAACAAACATTAAATTCAATTAAATCAGAATAAGGTTTTTGTTTTATTCGTCTGCGTAACTCTGTGGGTGTTTTTGAAAAACGTTCACGTATCGCGTCATTAAAACGTCTGACCGAATCAAAACCGACACTAAATGCGATATCGATAAAAGCAAGGTGAGTTTCGATAATTAATTTTCTGGCAAGATTAAGCCGATGGTTACGCTTAATCTGCATGGGTGTTCTACCCAACTCGTCAAGAAATAGGCGGCGCAAATGTCTTGCACTCATTTCAAAGCGAGCGGCAAACTCCTTTTCATTTAGCTCAATGGCACTTTCATCGTTAAAAAGTACCTGTACTGCGCGACTTACAACCGAGTTTTTGCCATGCCAGCGTGGCGAGTCCGGCGCACTTTCCGGCCGACAACGCAGACAAGGGCGATAACCGGCTTTTTCCGCTAATAATGCGGATGAAAAAAACTCTACGTTTACCCGCTTGGGTTTGGCGGGACAAATAGGGCGGCAATATATGCCTGTAGTTTTCACAGCAGAAAAAAACTTGCCGTCAAATTTTGCATCACGGGTCAATATGGCGTTGTAATAAGCGTCTTCTATTTTGCTCTGCATGTTGTGGACAATAACATGATTAAAGACCGCATATAGCTGTTTTCGGACATTGTATAATACCAATCAACAACATCTCAATCATTTGGGTTTTATAATTATTAATTAAAACAACTGGTTATGTCTACGTAGCGACATCACCTAAAATTGTAAATATAAAAGTTACTTTTAGATAATATAAATGTTAAATTTGTATATTGATCATACGGCTAATATAAAATGATTGAACGAAAACTTAGAAATAACATCTTGGATGTATTAAAAGGGTTTCCTGTTGTGTACGTTAACGGCCCCAGACAAGCCGGAAAAAGTACGCTTGTGCAAATGCTTGCCGCGCAAGAATGGCCTGCCGAATACGTGACGTTTGACGAGGCCACCATGCTTGGAGCCGCAGAGGCTAATCCAGAAAGTTTTTTACGAGCCTACAAAGACCGTCTTATTCTTGATGAAGTGCAGATGGTGCCCGGCTTGTTTCGAGCATTGAAGATGCTATCAGATGAAGCGAGATTGGCGGGCGAGATAAGTGCTAATGGACGTTATCTGCTAACCGGTTCGGCAAATATCATGGCCTTGCCTGCACTTTCTGATGCGCTGGTGGGTAGGATGAGTGTCTTAACGCTCTATCCGTTGTCGGCATTGGAGATTACTCAGGGAATAGGTGACTTTCTATCGCGCCTGATGAGTGGCAGCTTTATTCCCGGTTGTGTTGAAAGGAAGATCGCGCTAGTAGATGTTATCCGCAGGGCAAGTTTTCCTGAGATTACAGATCAAAATGACAACAGACGCAGGCAGTGGTTTGAAGGCTATATAACAACTATATTACAAAGGGATGTCAGGCAGATCGCCGATATTGCAAAATTGGGTGTATTGCCCAACCTGCTTAAGGTTTTGGCTAGTCGGGCAGGAGGGCTTATTAATGACGCAGATATTTCAAGATCCATACAACAAAACGCAATGACGGCAAAAAACTATCGTATTCTTCTGCAAATGTTGTTCCTAACTTTCGATGTCAAACCCTGGTACAGAAATATTGGTAAGCGACTGGTTAAGGCGCCAAAAGCTTATATTGTCGATACATCTCTGCTGTGCCATTTACAACAGATTGATATACAGAAGTCCGAAATCTACAACCCTCACATTTTTGGACATATATTTGAAAATTTTGTCGCCAGTGAAATCTTAAAACAACTAGCTTTCTCAAATGGCTTAGCAGAGCTGTACCATTTTAGAACTAGCGACGGGAAGGAGGCGGACTTTGTCCTGGAACGACCGGATGGTAGTCTTGCAGCGATCGAAGTCAAGGCGCGAGACACTGTCACAGCATCAGATTTTAAGGGACTGAAAGAATTACGTAAACAATCAAATGACGACTTTATCTGTGGGATAGTGTTGTATCGAGGTGATAAAATTATTCCGTTTGATGAAAAAATGTGGGCCGTACCCGTTGATGTATTGTATGCATAGCCTTGGTTTAG
>JBGMRO010000484.1:0-3677 GCA_048061555.1 Thiohalomonadales bacterium
TTACTAAAAAATACGCGCAACGCAGATATTGGGGAAATAGACCGTTTGTGGATGGACACTAACTAGGATACGAACGACTGGTACTGACTAATACACAACTCAATAGCAAGCAATCTACTGGGCCAATGATGCATTTATACCTATGAAAAAAGTGCGGAATCTACTCAATGAAGTCAAACTACTGTCAGTTCGTGCGGGCGAGGCAATATTAGAGATCTACAAGACGGATTTTGATGTTCAGAATAAGGAAGATAATACCCCGGTAACAGCGGCCGATATGGCAGCGCATCATATTATTGTAGACGGCCTAACGCAGTTAACACCAGATGTGCCTGTATTGTCAGAAGAATCGACCAGTCCCGATTTCAAGGTGCGTGAGAAATGGAAACGTTATTGGTTGGTCGATCCGCTCGATGGCACCAAAGAATTTGTCAAACGTAGTGACGAATTTAGTGTCAATATTGCCCTCATTGACGACCATAAACCTATTCTGGGCGTGATATATTCCCCGGTGAATCAAGTGCTGTATTTTGCAAGCAAACATGATGGGGCGTTCAAGGCCGTGCAAGGTCAGAGTGCGGCCCGTATCGAAATTCAGAAAATGTCAGCGGGTCGAATAACCGCAGCGCTCAGTCGTAGTTATATTGGTCCGCGTTTCAAAGTTTTTCTAGAAAGTTTTGGCGAATATACAACAATTAGTTTGGGCAGCTCGTTAAAATCCTGTCTGGTTGCAGAAGGTAGTGCAGATATTTATCCGCGTTTTGGACCCACCTGCGAATGGGATACTGGCGCAGCACAGTGTATCGTCGAAGAAGCGGGCGGGATGTTAGTCGATACGGACCTGCAACCATTACGCTATAATACTAAGGTATCTTTGTTAAACCCCTATTTTATCGTTGTCGGCGATCGGCAGTTTGATTGGTTGCCCTATATGCCGCATTTTAGTCACGTATAACCGTAACTACTCAGGCAGTCCCGGTAAAGCTTCATCTCTGCGTTCCTTCCTGTTATATAAGAGAAGGGTCATTTACTTGTGTAAACTCACACTTAGTTACTGTTATTCTATGTTGTTAATAGAATTACAGTAACTTATCTTAAGATTTTTGCCTTGATCTGAAACTTTACCGGAACAGCCTGAGCAGTTACAGCGGTAATCATATGCTAGGCGAATGTTGGTTTCTTGCGAATGGGGTGAGCAGTTATGTATAGTATAACCGATACTAATTTATATCGCTTATTGCGCCTATATCATTCGAATTAAAGGCAATTATTCAACCGTGGTGCTAGCGATATTTTTACCCGTGAGGGTCACTGCCCGAAAAATCTTGTAGTCTCCCCTCGGTACTATGATCAATATACAAGGACTAGTGATCATTTGGATGGTCATCATACCCTTACCCGGTTGGCGATAATTTAGCTTTAATGTCGCGCTGCCGTTTTCTATTTGAAGTGGCGATTTTGATATTTCGAGTGCATAACCGCCGGTTCTCTGCTGCCCCATCGATACGGCTACGACTGCATTTTTGACGAAATCGACTGCGGGGGCCCTAGGTGGGTTGCCAGCAACCATGTGGCTATTAGTCTGTTTTAAGACCGCTTCGAGTCGTTGTGGGTTATTTATCCAGATGACGCCGCTCGACTCACTTAAATTACACTGCTGTCCGGCGAATATAACTTCAGTTAGCATAGGCTGGAGATTGCTCTGTTGTGCGACACATGCGCTGATTGGGAGAATACCGTAAAGTATGGCGGAGAAAAGAGCCGTGCATTTCATGGGGTTGTGTTTGTCCTAGTACATATTTTGCGAAACGATTACCATCTAAAGTGGAAGTCTAACCTAAATTAGCAATTGTCGTTATTATAATTATATGCAAAGCAATTTCGCTAAACTGAACATCATTATTGTGCAGGCAGCGTCGTCCTGAAACCGGTCTCAAAGTCTAGGTTGATAATGTTCTGTATACTGCCATCGACATTGATAATATTCGCACCGACGCCATTGAGTATCGGATAGGCGCCGCAAGACTCACCAAGTTCACACAACAGCGAATCATTGTCGAGATCAGAGCTTGAGCGAATGGTGTATTGACCGATAGACACATTAGGGAAGGTATAGTTATAGATTCCGTTAAGTGGCGGGACGCTTAAAATATCTATGCGGCTGAGTGTATTTGCATCGAGTAGCTCTATAGTTTGTGTTCCGGCATCACTGAGCAAGTTGTGACTAGAGGAGAGTATCGATACGGCTACCGTGACAATTCCGGCGCTAGAACTTACCGTTACAATACTGTTGTAAGCACCGTCCACCAGACCGATGCGATTGACCGTCAAAGTGTATGTCCCGAGTCCACTGGCGTCGACCAATTTTGGGCTAATGCCTAACCAACCGCCAGAATCATTGGTGAGTGATGTTATGCTGAGACTGCCACCGCCGATATTCTGCACGACAATATCACTACCCACTAGACCTACGCCGTAGTTGAGCACAGTCGGGGTTACGGTCAAAATGGGGGGCTGTACCGGCGGTATAATCACGCCAGACGCCGCCTGCGCGGCCAGTACTGCTTTTGATGCATCGATTAGTCCATAACCAAAGGAGTTATCCCTGCCCACCAGACCTAGGTCCTGGGTGAGGTCACCTCTGACTAACATATTATCAAAGTCGCTCGGTGTCATGGCTGGGTATATCGATTTCATCAGCGCAGCAACGCCAGCCACGTGTGGAGCGGCCATAGACGTACCCATCTTCAGGTTGTAATTAAACTGGATGGTACCTGAGGTATCGTTACCACCGGTGCTGAATACCCGGTCTGGAAAGCCGTCGCCATTAAGATCACCGGACGATCCCCCCGGGGCCGCGACGTCAATGGTATTTCCAAAATTCGAGTAACTCGCTAACTGTTTGCTTAGATTTGTTGCGCTAACCGAGACGACACCGGTATAGGCCGCAGGTGCGGAAGGTGTACTCGTTGCGCTGTTGCCTGCAGCTGCGATGACAATCACGTTGGCTGCACGGGCCTGCGCATAAGCCGGTGGAGCGATTGTTGTATTCGCCGGGCCGCCTAAACTCAGGTTAATAATGTCTGCCTTTTGAGCGGGTACAGTGCGAGAATCGTTGGCGAGGCCGGCCGCAAAACGTATGCCTTGCTCGACATCGTAGCTCGAGCCGCCGTTGATGCCGATGACACGGATGGGCATGATCTTGACACCCCAAGCGACTCCCGCGACACCGATGCCATTGTTGCTTGAAGCGGCAATGGTGCCTGCTACATGGGTGCCATGAAACGAGCTGCTGACTGTGCCGCCACCACCGTTACCGACATCATAGGGGTCGGGGTCGATGCCGGGTTGGCCGTCATTGGAATTGGTATCGTTGACGATGAAATCGTATCCGGGTACGAGCTTGCCAGGCTGACTTAAATCCGGATGATCCAGTAATACACCAGAGTCAACGACGGCAACAATGACATTGCTGCTACCGGTAGTGATGTCCCATGCCTGGGGTAGATTGATAGCAGGGTAGTGCCATTGCAGATTATAGTTGGGGTCATTCGGAATGGCATTGGCATAAACACGGTAATTGAGTCTAACGGATAAGACATCTGTGCGTTTTCGCAGGGCCGCGGCGGCAATTAGGGTATCGAGTTTGTTTTGCAGGCTGCTGTCTTGACTGATGC
>JBGMRO010000485.1:0-1511 GCA_048061555.1 Thiohalomonadales bacterium
ATCCAACGTATCGATATGGCCTGCCTACTGGCGATAGTCTTGATCACTCTGGTCGCGGTTCGTTTCGTCTGGACAGATACCTTAGGCGCCTATTCCGATGACAGCGTAAGCTATGTCATTATGGCTCAGGCCATGTCCCCGTACTTCGATACTTCTGCAGTTATTGTAGAAGCCGCTACCCTGGAACGATACCCACCCCTATTTTCACTCGTATTAGCCTTAAGCGGTGTTTCCCATAGTTATCTGGCGAGTCATATTATGGTCGCGCTAACGCTGGGAGCTGTGCTGGTCCTGTTCTATTTATTTTCGATTCAATTACTCGACAATCGTTTACTAGCGTTTATGTTAACCCTGCTGTTTGCATTGACTCCTAGTGTTTGGCTCAATCTACTCGGCATACTCAGTGAAAATTTGTATCTCGCATTAAGCTTGTATTTTTTGCTGGTATTTGTAAAAAATGAACCAACCGATAACAAACCATTAAACCATCAACTAGAGAACGCTCAGTATTATTTGTTCAGTGCACTATTAAGCCTGGTCATGTTAAGCAGAACTCTCGGTATCAGCCTGGTCGCCGCCTACGCTACACACTACATCATCACACATAAACACGTGAGGAGCCTCGTAAATTGGCGATTTCTGCTACCGGTACTCGCTCCCTTGTTGGCAGCTGTGTCTTGGTCGTGGCTGCATGATTCTACCAGCCAAGATCTATACGCAACGGACGTAAACAGCCTGTTTACCAGAATATTTCAATCTGACGCACCATTGAAATATATTGCCGACACCATTGCGCCACAGGTCATTAGTATAAATATGACCTGGGCAACGTCATTCCTGCTCTACTGGACTGACGAGTTTCAAGCGACGTACATAATAGTCGCACTATTCGGCGTTTGTGTACTCGCGGGAATAGGTCTTCGGCTCAAAGAAAATCGCTTGGATGCCTGGTACGTGGTATTTTATTTATCTATTCTAATTATTTGGCCTTATCCGGATCAATTTACGCGCTTCATTTATGCCATACTACCTCTGCTTATGGTTTACGGCATCTATTTCATAAAGTGGTTTGTTTCCCGCTGGGCGGCAGATAGATCGGTATGGGGCAGTGCTGTTGCCCTGCTATTTTTATTTGTATCTGTTGCACCGGCAAGTGCATTTATTTTCGGCAGGGCAAACTATGTGACACCCTATGCTAATATGGATTTTAGCTATGTCACACCATTTTATAATATTCCCAATATAGATACCGCATTACGCGTCGCTTATCGGCATGAACACCTACGGCAAGACCTCGCCCTAATTAGAACGTCGACGCAGGAAAGCGACATTATTATGTGGTATACACCGAACTATATCCGACTTATCTCCAATCGTAAGGCGGTGAGATTTCCTTCGAGAAAATCTAAAAGAGAGTTTTTACGAGGAATATTGGAATCGCAGGCAGGCTACGTCTTTGCATCTGCACTTAATCCACGTTATACAGCCGAATCTTTTGACGGTCTGCAAGC
>JBGMRO010000485.1:1611-3668 GCA_048061555.1 Thiohalomonadales bacterium
GATATCAGATGCCACTAGAACCATTTAACTGCCTAATATTTTGTACATTGTCGTCAGTCGATACCACCACCCTATTTTGCAACTGCATAAGCGCTTCAATTTGTGAACAAATATTGACGTAATCGCTCTCGACAAGATGATTTTCAATTTCTGCCGCCAAATTGCAAAGCGCGGGGAAGCCGTAATTGCCACTAACACCTTTAAGGTCATGCGCCAGGGCTTGCAGTTCTTTCCAAGCGTGTTTTTGCGCAGCGAGCTGAATATCGCTAATCATGCTTGGTAAGGTACGCACAAATTTTTCCAACAAGTCAATTAGGTCCGGATCAGAGTCCAGCAATTGTGAAACTATAGGTGTCTGTTCCACGCTTGTGTACGTCACCGACTCCTTTTTGGATCGATTGATATAATACTTTAAGACCTGGTACAAGCGTTGGCGATCAATCGGTTTGGTCAGATACTCACTAAAACCGGCATTCATGCACGCTTGACGATCCTCACTAAATGCGTTCGCGGTGAGTGCAACGATAGGAATTTTGCAGCCCTTTTTTCGGAGCATCTTAACCGCTGCGATACCATCCATCACTGGCATTTGCATATCCATCAGTATCACATCAAAAGGTTGTGTTAACGCACGATCAACGGCTTGTTCACCATTATCGACTATAGTGACACTCATGCCAAAACGTTGCAGATAAATTTCAAGTAGTCGTTGATTGACCTTGTTGTCCTCAGCGATAAGAATACGCCCTCGAATGGTCTTAGCATAATCGGTGGTGATAACATCGTTTGCAGCGCTGGGAATACGATCATAGTCACAGATAAAATTGTCCGCAGGTGAATCCGCCAGACTAAGCTTGAGCGTGAATTGACTACCAATGCCCAAGTGACTCCTTGCAAGCAAATTACCCCCTAACAACGAGGCCAATTGCTTAGACAACGACAATCCTAAGCCGGTACCACCGAAACGACGTGTGGTGGTAGACTCCGCCTGTACAAAGGGGTCAAACACCTTTTCTATCTGTTCCGTAGACAAACCTACACCCGTATCGATAATACTGAAGCGAATGTTTTGTTCGCGTAGGTTGTAACTTACTGTAAGCAACACATGACCTGAGCCAGAAAACTTTATCGCATTATTGGCGAGATTGATGATGATCTGCTTCAATCGTATTGGATCGGTAACGATTGCGGCGGGAAGTGGTAGTATGAACTGTGTATTAAATTGAACCTGTTTTTCCACAGCATAAAGCTTTATCAATCCTTCGACCTCTGCCACGATTTGAAATGGAGAGACGTTAGCAAACTTGACGATATCGAGCTTATTGGCTTCAACCTTGGATAAATCCAAGATATCATTAATTATTTGTAATAAATGTTTTGCACTTCGAATAACAGTTTGAATAGCATCGTCTCTCTCTGCAGGGTTCGCTTCCTTGTCGAGCGAGGTCTCCGCAAAACCGATGATCGCCGTCAGCGGTGTACGGATTTCGTGACTAGTATTTGCTAAGAATGAACTCTTTGCCTTGCTCGCGTCTTGCGCTTTTTCGCTGGCCCGCTCAAATTTGGCCGCCTGCTGTTTTAGTTGACAAATTTCTTCGTCTCTTTCCGAGTTGATCTCTATTTGGTCAATATATTTATTGACTACCGCTTGCAAATTAGTGTGCTCTGAAACCGTGAGAAAACTGCTAGAATCTGGAGTGATAGCTTGCACGCTGCCCGAACGCAAATGGTCCACATGACCTGATAATTGTGAATAGGGCCTTAAGATTAACCGATACAAAAAATAGAAAACGACGCTGTTTAACAATAACACTAAAAATATAAAATAGGCGATATTACTCGATATCAATCGCGTCATATTCTCAACATTCGGCTGTGCTGTGAGCGTATAAGAAAAATTTCTTGCAAGCGAACTTGCACTAACGAGTAAATCGTTTTTCAATTGCAATCGCAGGCTTGAATACTCCAGGTGATTAAACCGTTCCACGCTATCTAGTAGCTTTAGCAAGTCGAACTTTGCAACCACGATTCCGAGAGAATTATTTTTTGTAACACCA
>JBGMRO010000486.1:0-3635 GCA_048061555.1 Thiohalomonadales bacterium
GCGAGGTCAATTTTCGCACCCGCATCGATTTACACCCTGAGAGTAAATTAGTCGCTTGGGAAATCTTGTGTCTAGGTAGACCGGCTGCTGGAGAACTTTTCCAGCAAGGCAATATCAATCAACGCTTAGAATTATTCATTCAACAGCAACGTTGTTTTACCGATCACTTAATGATTCATGGCGGCAGTGAATCATTGCACGCGGCATGGGGTCTGGCTGGTTTTCCGATAGTAGCAACGATGATAATATATCCAGGCTTAGCGGTCACAACAGAACTATTAATCGCCGAGTTGACCCCCTTAAAACGAATCGATCGAGAAGAAATTCTGAGTATTAGCATTGTAAATAGATTAATCGTGTGCCGTTATTTGGGGTATCATGGCGAACAGGCCCGACAGGCATTGACTAAGGTTTGGGCATTAGTCAGACCGCTCATGTTGCAAAAAAAGGCGATAAAACCACGTATTTGGGCAACGTGATTCGTGATTCGTGATTCGTGATTCGTGATTCGTGATTCGTGATTCGTGATTCGTGAAAGAGAAGCACACGGGGTTGAGTTATTGTAACTTATTTGTAACTACTCACCCCATTCAACATAAATTCGCGATAATATTAGCTTATATATAGCACGCGTTGTAACTGCTCACCCTGTTCCTGTAAGGCTTCAGGTCAAGGCAAAAAATGTGAGTTTGCACGGGTAAATGACCATTTTTGAACGCAGAAATGAAGCCTTACAGGGACTGGGGGAGTAGTTACACTTCTTTTACGATTATTTAAGGTGATAGATGAATGAACCTGACACCGCGTGAAAAAGACAAATTGCTGCTGTTCACTGCAGCCCTACTCGCCGAGAGACGCAAGGATCGTGGTGTTAAGCTCAATCATCCTGAGGCTATCGCCTATATCTCGGCCGCGATTCTCGAAGGCGCAAGGGACGGCAGAAGTGTTGCCGATTTGATGGGGTATGGTACGACCTTGCTGACCCGTGACGACGTCATGGAAGGCATCGCTGAGATGATTCCCGAGGTGCAAGTCGAGGCCACATTTCCAGACGGCACCAAGTTGGTCACCGTGCACAACCCAATAATCTAGTGATATTACTTTAGCGGAACAAATCTCATGATCCCAGGTGAATATATTATCGATGCAGGCGACATCGAAATAAATCTAAATCGAAAAACGTTGACTCTCAAGGTCGCCAACACCGGTGACCGCCCTATCCAAATCGGTTCCCACTACCATTTTTTTGAGACCAATGCCGCACTCACCTTTGACCGAGAGGCCACACGGGGTTTCCGACCCGATATTCCCGCAGGCACCGCCATTCGATTTGAACCGGGACAGACACGCGAGATACAGCTCGTCGCCTACGCGGGTAATAGAAAGGTTTTTGGCTTTAACGGTAAAATCATGGGGGCATTGTGAAATCGTGATTCGTGATTCGTGATTCGTGATTCGTGATTAGAAGAACTCATTCCGCGTCCTTTGCGGAATTTAGTGATTCTTATCTTAAGATTCGTAATTCGTAATTCGTAATTCGTAATTCGTAATTCGTAATTCGTAAATAATTAAACATTAAACATTAAACATGACGAAAATTAGCAAACAAGCCTACGCCGAAAACTATGGGCCGACGACCGGTGATCGGGTTCGTCTTGGTGATACTGAGCTGTTTATTGAGGTGGAGAAAGACCACACCTGTTATGGCGATGAGGTCAAATTTGGCGGCGGTAAGGTTATCCGTGACGGCATGGGTCAAAGTCAGCACAGCGCCAAAGACGCCGTCGATGTAGTCATCACCAATGCGCTAATTCTCGACCATTGGGGCATTGTTAAGGCCGATATCGGTATCAAAGACGGTAGGATTAGTGGCATCGGCAAGGCCGGCAATCCGGATACCCAAGCCGATGTCGATATTGTCATCGGGGCCTGCACCGAGGCCATCGCTGCAGAGGGCATGATCACCACTGCAGGTGGTATCGATGCTCATATACACTTTATCTGTCCGCAGCAAATAGAAGAAGCGCTGATGTCGGGCATTACCACGATGCTTGGCGGAGGCACCGGCCCAGCAACGGGGACCAACGCGACCACCTGCACACCGGGGCCATGGAACATCCATAGGATGTTACAAGCGGCCGAGGCGTTCCCGATGAACCTGGGTTTTCTGGGCAAGGGTAACGCCAGTCTACCGTTGCCGCTCTCAGAGCAAATCGCGGCCGGTGCAATGGGGCTAAAACTACATGAAGACTGGGGTACTACACCTGCTGCGATAGACAATTGCCTGAACATCGCCGAGCTCGCGGATGTACAAGTCGCCATCCATACCGATACCTTAAACGAAAGCGGTTTTGTCGAAGATACCCTAGCCGCCTTTAAAGGTCGTACCATACATACCTATCACACCGAGGGGGCAGGTGGGGGGCACGCACCCGATATTATTCGCGCCTGTGGTGAAGCCAATGTACTACCATCCAGCACCAATCCCACCCGCCCTTATACCATCAACACGGTGGACGAACACCTAGACATGCTCATGGTCTGTCACCATTTAGACTCGAAAATCGCCGAAGACGTCGCCTTCGCAGAGTCACGCATACGCCGGGAGACCATCGCTGCAGAAGATATCCTGCACGACCTAGGCGCCTTCAGTATGATCGCGTCAGACTCGCAGGCCATGGGACGCGTCGGCGAAGTCATAATACGTACCTGGCAAACAGCCCATAAAATGAAGGTTCAACGCGGCGCACTCGATACCGACAGCAACCGCAACGACAATAATCGCGCCAAACGTTATGTGGCAAAATATAGTATTAACCCAGCGATTAGCCACGGAATTTCGCACGATGTCGGTTCGATTGAGGTCGGCAAATTGGCCGATATTGTACTCTGGCAGCCGGCCTTTTTCGCCGCGAAACCTGCACTCATCATTAAAGGCGGCATGATCGTCGCGGCACAGATGGGTGATCCGAACGCCTCCATCCCCACCCCGCAACCGGTCCACTATCGGACGATGTTTGCGGCCTTCGGTGGGGCCCGTAGCGCCACCTCGTTGAGTTTCATGTCCGCAGAAGCGGCTAACAATGGCACACCAGAAAAACTTGAATTACGAAAACAGATTTCAATCGTCAAAAACACCCGCAACATAGGCAAATCAGATATGGTTCACAATCATTACCAGCCGAATATCGAAGTAGACTCACAAACCTATCAGGTTCGTGCCGATGGGCAACTGCTGAGCTGCGAACCGGCAAAGGTATTACCGCTCGCACAACGATACTTCCTATTTTAAACTATCGCCACTCAATTTTATGCTCGTTATGATGCCTCTCAAAATCCAGACCACCTTAGCTTATCAAAAAGAAACGGATGACGTCTTGACCCTACCCTTTGAACTAAGACAAAAGAGTCGCTTCAAGGCCCGCCTAGAGAGCGGCACAGAGGTCGGTTTATTCCTGAAGCGAGGCAATATATTACGCAACGGGGATATACTTCAAGCGGAAAACGGCCTGGTGATAAGACTCACTGCCGCAAATGAGTCACTCAGTACAGTGACCTGTTCTGACCCGCTGCAATTAGCCAAACTGTGTTATCACCTAGGTAACCGACACGTCCCGTTACAAATAGAGGCCGAC
>JBGMRO010000487.1:0-3633 GCA_048061555.1 Thiohalomonadales bacterium
GTTTATCATTCGCATGTAAATACGCATCATCGGGATCGATTTCTTTTTTGTTTAGCGCTTCCATTAGGGCCTGGTCCATCAGCTGCATACCCAACTCTTTACCCGTTTGCAGCACAGAGGGAATCTGAAATATTTTCCCGTGAATGATGAGATTCGATATTGCAGGCGTATTAACAAAAACCTCTATAATCGCCTTGCGAGTGCGATTGTCTGCTGATTTAACCAGCTTTTGACTGATCACAAGTCTTAATTGCTGGGCCAAGAAACTAGCGGCCTGCGTCTTTTGCTCGGTCGGCATTGCATCAATGATACGATCTAGTGTCTTTGAGGCGGAAGTCGTGTGTAATGTACCCAAGACTAGATGTCCAGTTTCTGCCGCAGTCATAGCGATGGCAATGGTCTCCGGATCACGAAGTTCTCCGACTAAAATGACATCTGGGTCTTCTCGCAATGCAGCGTGTAAGCCGTCTTTAAAACTAGCGACATGCGTACCCACCTCACGCTGAATGACCAGTGATTTTGCGCTTTTATGTATGAATTCAACCGGATCTTCCAAGGTAATGATGTTTAGACGTTGGTTTTGATTTAAATAATCGATCATTGCAGCGAGGGTAGTAGATTTTCCAGTGCCGGTAGCACCGGTAACTAATATCATCCCGTGGCCATTCACTAATTGATCCTGTACAACATTAGGCAGCCCGAGGTCTTCGATGCTAGGGATATTGGGCGGAATAACCCGAAATGCCGCCCCTAAGCCACCCACCTTTTCAAATAAACTGACTCTAAAGCGCCCAGCCGACTCACTGGTATACGAGAAGTCAATATTGTGATTTTCCTTAAGCATGACTCGGTGTTCATCGGTAAGGATTTCATCAATGAGCTGGTTTATTTCTTGTTCGCTAAGGTCACGATATTTAATCGGTGATAAGTCCCCGTTGTGACGTAGCAGCGGTGGCGTTCCGACTGCCAGATGTATGTCAGAACAATTTTGTTCACGACCTAATTGTAAAAAAGCATCAATTCTAGGCATAATGTTTGTTCCAGTTACACCGCAATAAAACCATTGGCAAAAAAATGGCTAATCTGCTCATCAGGCAATCTCTCGGTTGAGTAAAGCAATATTTGATTTTAGTTCACGAAAGGAACTAAAACGGCCTTCGGGTTCGATGTTCATACACTTAACAATAATGGCTTCTAACTCAGGTGAGATTCCTGGGTTCAATTTACGCGGGGCGGTGAAATTTCCTTCCACATGTTGAAACATGACGCTCATAGAGTCATCACCGGCGTAGGGTACCTCACCCGTAAATACCTCATACATAATGATTCCTAGCGAGTATATGTCGGTGCGAGAATCGACTTTTTTTCCACGTACTTGTTCTGGCGCCATATAGGTGGGGGTGCCCACGAGCAAGCCAGTCTTGGTGATTCTTGAATCCACACGACTAGCTGCTGCGGCAAGGCCAAAATCCACGATTTTTACGAATTCGTCGTCATTAATTAAGATATTTCCCGGTTTTAGGTCGCGATGTATAACGTCCGCTTTTTCCGCCGCTATCATGCCTTCACAGATTTCAAGAAAAATATTGACAGCGATTTGATGTTCGATATAACTGTTCTGATTAATTTTCCATCGTAGTGAATGGCTAGGGAAGTACTCCATCGAAATTGCGTAAGAACTTTCGTGTTTTATAAAATCATATATACGGATAACATTCTGGTGTGTGACTTTACGCGCGTAACGTAATTCTTGTGTAAAACGCTTAATATTGTATTCATCGCTGGCGACGTGCGGGTTTAATATTTTCAATATATATTGATCATGTACCACAATATCTTCGACTAGAACGACAATGCCAAAGGCGCCTTTGCCAATATGTCGAATGACCTTATATCTATTCGCATACATATCGCCGGGTTTTAGTCGTGCCGCATCTAATAGGCTAATTTTCGCGCTACTGTCGGCGTGGTTTAAGTCACTAGAGGAAGTGGGCGCTTGCTCAATTTGAGTCTCTAATAATGGCATGAGTTCGGCAACAGATGAGGTATTGCTAGACTGATAGGGGAGAGCTCGCTGGTCGAATTTATTTCGTAACGCCTGTACGGTTTCTTCGGCAAGTATGGCGATTTCATTACGTGAGGAGTCGTCGATCAATTGAGTAATAGCCTGTTGCACGTCACCCGCGTGTGCTTCATCGGTGATTTGTTTTAGGGCCAGCAGGGCGTCCCGCTGTAGATTTTTGTCTTTGGTATTTAGAAGTTTTACAATGGGTTTAATCGCTGTGCTATCGCCAATGGTAGTGAGCGCTCGCAATACTACTTGGCTTGCTTCAGGGGAGCGATCTAACATCGCCAAGAGTGGTTCCACCGCTCGTTGGTCAGCCAAACCCGCTAAGGCATCGGCAGCGCGTTCTCTAACCCACCAGTCTTCATCTTGCAGGGCGTCAACCAAGTTATTGAAGGCCTTTGGATCCTTGCTGGAATTCAAAATTTCGACCGCAGTACGACGCATGAACTCGTCTTTGTCTTTAATGAGCAGTATCACGGCTTCAAAGACTTTAGGGCCTCCGATAGTACCTAACGCATCGGCGGCGCGTACTTTTACCCACCAATCGGCATCCCGTAGGGCTTCTAACAAGTCTTTAATCGCACGTTGATCACCGATCTCGTTTAAGACCTCGACGGCTGCTCGTCGCACGTATTCTGACTCATCTTGCAATACATCGATGAGTAATTTGATGGTATCGGGTGCGTTTATTTTGCAAAGAGTTTCTATTGCCGTTGTCTGCACGGTCATGTCCGGATCGGAAAGACATTGGCATATTAATTCCACTGAATCTTCCGACTTGAGCTCTGCGAGACCAATGAGCGCGGACTGGCGCACCACTTTGTTAGGGTCGCCTAACAATTGCGTTAATGTATGGCGAGATAATTTGCAATCAAGCTTTGATAATAATGATACAAAGTAGGCACGAACCAGGGGTTCTTTATGTTGAGTTTTAGCGACGATCAAGGGGATATCGTCTATTTTCTTAGCGTCTAATAATTTATAGATAACGGGTCGTGCATTATTTGCAACTCCATCGACGGCACGTATTAAGTTCTTGGAATGAAGTTGCTCTACCCGAGCGGTCAGTATCGCGCTAATCGCTTTTAAGGGGATATCTGACTTATCAAAAAGTGACAGCAGCTTATTCGGATCGTATTGTTTTGATTTGGACAATAACTTTACTATGGCCCTAACTAATTTGGGTTGCCGCTTCGTGAGTGCGTCGGTGAATATGGGTAGTGTTTCGTTACTGATAAATTCAACAAGCAGGGTTTCCAGTACCAAAGTATCATTGTCTACCGCTAAGGCTTCAATAATTTTTGGTATTGCACTCGCACCTAGCCGTTGCAGTGCTGCGGACGCCTGCCGGCCATCTGTAGTGGTGAGGCTTCCTTCGGTCAATAACACTGAAATTGCCTTGCTTGCTTTATATTCTTTAAACAAGTTTGCCTACCAAATCTGGAGTGAGAATAGCTAGTTAGTGTCCATCCACAAACGGTCTATTTCCCCAATATCTGCGTTGCGCGAATTTTTAGTAATTCTTGTTCTGCGTTGTTTGCAGGACTAGAAGTACTTATCTTAAG
>JBGMRO010000488.1:0-3632 GCA_048061555.1 Thiohalomonadales bacterium
AAAAAAATAGTTTATCTTCAGCACCTTAGTCGCCCTCGCTACGATCCAACTGATGTGTTAGGTTAAGCGTAATTACTCACAACGATTGTGGGGTGAGTAATTACGCTTTGTAACGACCTATCACCTTCAGAATTTCATGCCCACACCGACACCTAATACTAACGGGTTAATGTCCACATCAACACTACCTACATTACTCACGGTCGCCGTGGTATCTATTTGAATGTATTTGAGATCCACATTTGCATACCAACTTTTTGAAATATCAAAATCCACACCCGCTTGTGCGGCAAGTCCAACCGAGCTATCTAATTCAATACTTTCTAACGCAAGGGCACCGCTAGTAGACTCGTCATAAAACAGGGTGTAATTGAGCCCCAAGCCCACATAAGGCCTCACTTTTTTGCTGGGTGAAAAATGATATTGGGCGGTTAGGGTTGGTGGTAAAACCCCCACGCTGGCAATTTGTCCCAGGCTCGCTAGTGTACCCGTACCACTGATCGCGTGCTTTGTGGTCGCTAGGATCAATTCCAAGCCAAAATTGGCAGATATCATATACGTGAAATCTACTTCTAGTGTGGTATCGCTGTCGACACTGACACCCGAACCCGCAATACCGGTCACCTCACCACTACTGTCGTCTGGCGATACCTGTATAATACGCGCGCGCCAAGACCATGGGCCGCCCTCAGCGGCCATAACAGATGATGAAACGACACTCAACATAAGCAAACAAGCACAAATCCGACTTATTATTATTTTCTTATTCAAAATACATCTCCCCCAAAACAACTGATTTTTTTATAATTTTTAGTAACATCAATTAATGCAGTCCTGAGTATGTATTTTATGGGTATATAAAACATTGATAGAGGTCAAGCAATTCCTACACTAGACTTAGTCTCAGGAGTTAGTTTCACGAATAGTAGAAAATACCTACTATACGCCACAATAGAGTGGCTGAAGCTTGTCAAACTTAAAGATGAAGGGGTGGGACCTAAAAAATGCTGATTTAGTATTGAGAAATAGGGTAGAGCGCGCGATGTGAGTTCAACCTACCCAGATTACTGGGTAGGGTGAATGCAAAGTAATGGGTTGTGCTGCACGAGTTGACTACAATAATAGTTAGCGATCTATAATTCCCAACGAAAACCCGCATTGACGGACGATTGTGTCAAGTTTTCAAAACCGAGGTAGCTTTGATAGTACAGGTAGTAGGTTGTACCACCCGGAAAAACGCCTGAAAATCCTAGGCCGAGCTGTGCGTAACTATCGTCGGTGGCATCGGTCGGTAGGCGAAACTTTTCTTTTTGTGGGTCGCCGATGTAATTGCCCGAGACCACGTTAATATCGTCCTCGAACTCCGTTATCCACTCGATTCTGGCCTGCGGTATAAATACGCCGCCCTGCATACTAATCGCATAAGTGAATTGCCCGCCAATCGCCAAGGTCAACGATTGATATTCCTGCCCATCGAGTTGCAACGCATAACCCGCGCCCGCACCCGTGGGGTCAGAGACTTGCTCATTGTAACTATCGGTATTACTACGCAACTGCTGTATAGTTCCATAGGGGCTCATGCCGAACCCGCCCACATAAAATTCATGGCCAGCGGTCAAGCTCAATGAAAACTGGTCACCAAAATATTTGGCTGACGCGGTTTGATCGACGTTGACCGTGGAGCCATCCGTCTTTGAATAACTGTAAACCATTTTACGTTGTTGCTCAAAACGGCTACCACCCACGACCAAATTCGCATCGATATAGGTGTTGGCAGTGGCCATAAAACTACCATACAAAATCAGACTATAGGTGCTATTGTCTAACTGTCCACGGGCATCGTTTATTTCAGAACTGCTGTCAGAAAACCCAAAGGCCACACCCATAAAACCTGCACTTCCCAGGACATAGTCTACACCGGTGGTGATCTCGGAGCCGTTATAGGAAAAACCACGTTCGTTTTCGGTAGAATCTTTGTCGCCCATGTCTACCGTACCATTGATAAATACACCGAGGCGACCCTTAGTCGTGGGGTCCGCACTAGCGGCGCCACCGGTGGCTTGTTCAAGCCCTGGATAGAAGTCGGCCAATTGGAGAATTTGGCCATTAGAACGATATTGCAGTCCGTTATAGGCCAATTTTTCACTCTCCGCACCACGCCGTAGAATATTGATGCGTTGCGCGACATTTCTGTTCTGTGCCCTCAGACTGGTTTGGGAGGCATCGATCGCTGCACTGGCCGCATCGGGTGTAATGGCGTCAAGGATCTCTGCGGCATTGGCATCATCGTTGGCAATCAGGCCCAACATAACATCACAGTCGGCCTGCAAAACATCTGAGATTTCAAAATTTCTACTACATACAGAGACTAAAGTCGATGCAAAGGCGAGTTGTGGGGGCGAGAGCAACGCTGAAATTACGCCATCGACTTTAGTGAGTTCTGCGCTTAAAGCTTTAATTTCGTTGGTTAGCGTACAGCTCGCCGTAGTGTCGTTAATGATAGGGCAGCTAATATTAAATACCGACTCCGGTACACCTTGAATGGCGCAAGAGGCACCATTGTTTCCGACACGTTCACAGGTAAGACGACCTGCTTCACATGATTGACCCGGTTGAATTTCCGTCGCGCACTTCTTAACGGCATCTAAATCGCCGACCATATCGCGTAATTCACTGATAGTAATACCGTCACACGTTACGGTATCAATATTATCGAGCCCCTCACAGTTGATCTGCGTGGGCGGATGGGAGGCATTCGCTGACGTACTAAAAAACAATATCGGTAATACCAACATTAACGTAATAAAAAAAACTGTCCTCATACTACATATACTCCGGCTTTTCTCTGGTTCAGAATACATACACAACCCCCAGTGAAACTACCGGATAGACGGTAAGGTCATCTATCTCATTTTCCAAATTGCTTTCTTCCAAGATCAGGTTTTCTATAAAGGTGGCATCTTTAGTGACGTCTATCGGTAAGGCGCTTCCTTCGGCGGTTGCGGTCCCGGTGGCATCAAGCTTCACATCGCTCTCACCCACATAGATCACGCCTAGTTCGGCCGTGACAGACCAACCGCTGCCATGCGGTGAACTCCCCCAACCGATGCCGAGATAAGGCGCCACCGGCCGGAAGCTGACCAGGCCGCTGAGCTGCATATTATCTGAGGTGTAGGTTTCATTACCAATCGTAAAGGTCTGCTGTGAATCTGAAAATAGTTTTACTTCGGTGCCGTTGAGCAGCAGGCCACCGGTGATACGAAAGCCTCCGGCAAACGGGTGCCAATCGACCAGCGCCGAAATCGACTGCAAATCAATGGTCTGTTTATAATCGTTGCCGCCTTGAGTCACATCACTGTCAACCGAATAGGCATTAATTCCGGCACGTAAATTCACTTTTGGATATATCGATTGTGTTAGCTCGACACCGAGCCCCAAGGAATTCGCCTGTATACCCACACCGACGGCATATGCGGAAGACGTAGAAAAAAACGCCGTATAAACGAGCAATATTCTAGAAAATCTTCTAACAGATTGCTGTTTTATAATAGAGACTGATAATCGCACTAATACTACCTCACAACTCAGAAATGCTTGATTGTTTCGTGTGCAGATCATAACAAGGCCGCTAG
>JBGMRO010000489.1:0-3628 GCA_048061555.1 Thiohalomonadales bacterium
TCAGATGGCATTGGCATTTGTCACTAGTCGACCTTTTGTCAATTCCACATTAATTGGGGCCACCAACATGCAACAACTAAAGAGCAATATTGATTCTATATCGCTCAAGCTATCAGTCGAGGTTCTGGACGATATCGAAAAAATTAGACGAAATTATCCCATGCCGTATTAATAGGGTGGATAGGCGAGTCACCCACTATAAGACACGACAGCAGGGTCAGTATTGGCCTTAGACGTGTAATTTTGTTACTAAAAAGGCTATTTTAAGGAAAAAGACTGATGGTGGCTATTAATCAGCATTTTCTGCCGCGCCAAAATTGATCACCTAATGAACCCAGTGCTTAGGGCGTCATTTTGACCGTCTCTCATTGGTTGTCGATGATGACTTTGCCCCTGGGAGAATCGATAGGGACCATATTCGGCGAGCCACATTCGCGGCATACTATAGACGCAGAAGCAAAAGCCCGATAAAAACTATAGGCAATTGCAGCAAAAAGTATAATCGAAAAATACAGGCTGGTCGCCAATCCTAAAGTCCACAATAAGAGCTCATTAGTCAGCAAGCCCTTACTGACAAGTTTCGGGCGACGTTGCGAGCCACAATTTGTGCAAATTTTTTTAGCCATTTTTGATACTTAGTGGTGACAGCTGACACCCACCAAACCCGGACTATTCCGAGCTTGGTGGTTTAGTACCGCTTCTCACCGTCGCTGTCGACTTGTGGTTGGGGGTTGTTTGAGTTCGGGTGTTTCGGGTAAGTATGCTATTTGGGTAATTATCTGTTACCTGTTGTTTATACCCAGGTTATCGGCCAGTTATCGGAACACATTAGGGGTAATTGCAGGTGTCTTCTCACCTTGACATTACAGGGTACCAGGATGGAGTAGGTACATCGAGGGGGTATTAATCTGAAAGTAACGATTTTGAGAATCCATACCAATACACTCGTATCTATACCCGATGCGCTTCAGATTTAAGAAAAATTGCATGGTTTTGATATCGAATACATCATTAAGTACCTGCAATGCATACCAGCAATAGAAAATTTAAAATAATATTTCCATGATATTTTGTTTTTTTGGAGGCGCTGCTGCTCTTTGCGAACAGGCAGCGGACAATAATACGTAGGTATTTTGAGGAAAATACAGTATAATACTAACGCAGCAGGTAGGTGCTCACGGTACAGCGCAAACCGTTCCCAAAATTGTCTACTTGTACAAATCTAAAATACGGTGGTTTGCATTTAGAAACATTTTTTGTGTATAGCAGGTGAGATACACATATTCGTACACAGAGATTACAGGATTGAAAAAAATTGAATAAATTCACAGTACTTTTTATTTTATTCTTCAGCTTTTACATTAGCGCTTGTGGCGGAGACAATGGTAGTGAAGGCGGTGGCTCTCCGGTGAATATTGGCACAAAGTCTATCTCAGTGGGCTGGGAAATCACAGAGACTAGAGTCAATGGTGATTTACTCAAGCTTTCCGCTATCGGTGGTTATAAGCTCTATGTTACCACCAATAGTAGCGTAATTCCCGCGCGACCCCACACCACGATCACCGATGCCAGTATTACCTCGTATACACTCAATGATTTATCCCCCGCAACTTATTACATCTACCTAACAACCTACGATATTAATGGAGATGAAAGCCCATACTCTGATCGAATCAAAATAACCATCTGATAACTTGATATCGCTTTATTATTCTTATTTAGGGACGTTTGTATGAAATATTTATTCCTATTGACACTTTTTTTATCGATATTCACGACTAATTTGGTAAACGCCGCTGACTATTATTTTTGTGATTGCGGAACCGGGGCATCAGAACAATGTATTAAAGGCCTAAAATCCAATGACGGCACATCTGCTGCTTTCCCCAAGAGAACATTTGCAGATGCTGCAAACAAATTCAGCAATTTTTCTGCTGGGGAATCCATACTATTTTGTCGAGGTGGTTCTTTTACCGCAAATGCTAGAATCCGATGGGTTAACGATAAATGTACAGCTACTAATAAATGCAATGTCACAAGCTATGATCTACCAGGACAAAAAAATCCGCCATTGCCACGGCCAATAGTTACCCAAACCGTAAACAGAAGTTTGTTTTCACTTGATGATGCAGATTTTTCGGACCATGAAGAAGGCTATACATTTTCGAACTTAGATCTACGTTGTACAGGATGTTTAGGCTCAGGGTCAGGTTTTGGTTTTTTCTTTTTTAATGATATTGATGATGTTAGCATCGACAATGTTTCATTCGATGGTTTTCGTATCGGTATTCACCTAGCGGGTAGCAATAAAGTGAACCCAGGTAGTGACGGTGTATTGGATAATATATCACTAAACAAACTCAATATTGTCAACAGTAAAAGTCAAGGCATCTTGGGTGGCGCCAATAATTTACTTATTAGTAATTCGTATTTTGAGAACAATGGTAGTGGCACGAATAAGGATCACAATATTTATATCTCTCGTGGTGACAATATTATGATTCGGCGTAACGAGTTATACCGTTCGTCACTAAATGCCGCTGGAAACTGCGCCGGTGTTCCACTGGTCGTACATGGCACTATAAATAATCTAACCATTCAAAATAATATTGTTCGCGAAGATATAGGGAGAGCGGGGGCAGGTTGTTGGGGTATAGCCATCGATACCGGTTATCCCAAACCTGAAGCATTCACCAACATCACTATACGAGCGAATAAAATCGTGAACGTAGGTAATATCGCTATTGGCGTCGCCGCGTGCGATAACTGTGTCATAGAAAATAATCTTATTTTACAACAGCAATCTTATGCCTTTACCGCGATTAAGGCGCCGGATCGTAACCGTGCAACGGAGGATCAAGCACTCAATAAAATAACCATTAGGAATAATTCTATCGTCACCAGCGCGCCAGGTACGGCCATAGTGCTGGGTCAAGAAGGTAGTGGCCATGTTGTGGTTAGCAACGCCATTCATTATTCTGGTGTCGGGCGATTTAGCTGTTTTAATTTTGATCTGGCCGCCTCGGCATACACGAAAATTGACAACAATGATTGTTATTTCCCCAATGCCTTACCCGCATCAGAATGGGAAGCAAATTCTGGTACTACGCCAACCCCTCTCGGCGCTTGGCAAGGGCAATCGGGGTTTAGCATAAATGCTATAACTGCAAACCCTGGATTTAAAAATACCAGCCTTTTAGCGCTTGATCTATCTGGGCAAAGTGGTGTTTCTGCTATAGTGAATTCAGGTCATAAAACCTTGAGTGCACCTATAGATTATCGTGGTAAAAAAAGAGACAGTAATCCCGATATCGGTGCATTTGAATTTGGCATTTTTAACCCACCAGCTAAAACCAAATTATTTTTAATTAAATAGTGCCCGTCTATTTATGGACGGGCACTAATTAGCTTTCATGTGCGCCAGCAATGATTGCTGCACTGCCTCAATGACCATTGACATTTTGTTGTAGTTCAACTTCTGCCAGGTGTCGTCAATGGTATGATAGTTTTTATTTCTATAAAATGCGGTATCCGTAATCATTATGGCCGAGTAATCGAAATGCCAAAAATTAGAATGGTCGGAATAACTAATTCCCGCCAATGAAGGATGCGCATTAATGGAATATAC
>JBGMRO010000490.1:0-3620 GCA_048061555.1 Thiohalomonadales bacterium
TGTGAGCTCGGACAGCTGGGGTTAATACGCATCAGCGGTGATGACGCAATGACATTTTTGCAAAATCAGCTGAGTAATGATGTAAAGGAAATCAATCAGGAAAAAACCCACTTATCGGCCTATTGCAGTGCTAAGGGACGTGTCTTATCCCTGTTTAGAATTATCGCCACGGGTAAGGACTATTTATTACAATTGCCCCAAGAACGCATCGACAACACTATTAAACGACTCAGTATGTTTGTCTTAATGAGTCAGGTAAAGATCGAAAATGTCTCTGCCGAATACGGCAGGATCGGGGTTTCAGGCCCACAGGTGGCCAAGGTGTTAAGCTCACTAGGCTTAAATACGGACTTGGACATCAATCAATGTTATACAGCTGGCGATACCCTTATTGTTCGTCTACCTGGGTCATTACCCCGCTTTGAGATCATCGCGGATACCGAGACTCTGCGGGCATTCTGGTTAGAAACACAACCTCAATTACGTGCGGTGGGATATATGGCTTGGCTAAAGCTGGATATCAATGCCGGTTTGCCGAATATTTATGAATCCACCAGTGATGCCTTTGTGCCACAAATGCTAAACCTTAACAGCCTCAATGCGATTAGTTACACCAAGGGCTGCTATCCTGGACAAGAAGTCGTCGCGCGTATGCACTATTTGGGCAAACAAAAACGCCGTATGTATTTAGGACATATCAGCAGCGACAAGGCACCGCAACCAGGTGACAACCTATATGCAGGTAAGGCTAATTCCGAACAGGCGATTGGAAAAATCGTCCACAGTAGTGGTCATAGCGAATTCGGTTACGACACGCTGGCAGTACTGCAAATCGATCCCGCCGAAAATGACACCGTGCATATCGATAATGCGAAGGGCAGCTCTTTTATCATCAAGGAACTCCCTTATATCGTGGAATTGGAAGGCAGTAAAGACAAACAAAGCGAAGGAAACTAGTGCTATACCCATCACGGATAGGTTTCCCTAGTAAAGGGTGCGTCATATTTACTCTGTGGCAAGGCGCGATGACGAGTAATAGTCGACCTATTGCGAGGAATTGCAACGCAGCCACGGAGGAAATAGGACGTGCGATTTGCAGGGAAACCTATTCGTGATGGGTATAACACTAGCAAAATCAGATAGTGAGATAGAACGTTGCTTCGAGGTCATGTCGCAGCTGCGTACACATCTCGTCAAAGATGCCTTTTTGACAACCGTACGGCAAATGGAATCACAGGGCTACCGACTCGCGTATATTGAATACCAGGCATCCATCGTTGCGGTCGCCGGGTATCGTATTTATACGAATTTATTCATGGGCAAACATCTCTATGTCGACGACCTGGTTACACGGAATCATGTACGCTCACAAGGTTATGGCGAGCGCATGGTGCAATGGCTGAGAAACGAAGCGCTCAAGGAAAAATGCAACTACTTCCACCTAGACTCTGGCACCCACAGAAATGACGCGCACAAATTTTATTTTAAACAAGGCTTCAGCATCGCCAGTTTTCACTTTAGTGAAAAACTAACGGATTAGGCAACAATAAAAATACCTCTCAACTATTTTGGTAAAAAATATTTCACGAGGACCAACGGATGAAGGCCATGTTAATCATTGTAACCACGATAATTTTAGCCGGTGTAATTTTATTTTTTGTACTTGCTTATAAGTCCAAATCGGGTTCGGCTCCAGGCTTGGTAAATGGTTCACTAACGAAATGTCCCGCCAAACCCTTGTGCGTCTGTAGTGAACATAGTGACGATGTTAGTCATTACATCGACCCCATCCCATTACCCACAAAAACGACTTTCGACGCCTTGACATTAGTGAAGGTAATCCTTGTAGACATGGGTGGAACACTGCAAAGCGAAAGCGAGAATTATCTGGCCTTTAGCTTTTCCTCGCGCATCTTTGGATTCGTTGATGATATTGAAATTAGGCTAGATCCTACGCAGCGTCTCATTCATCTACGCTCTGCATCGCGCATCGGTCGCAGTGACTTAGGTGTGAATAGATCCCGAATCGAACTATTCAAACAAAAGTGGCAACTGAACATTCCGCAGCACTAATAACTCAAATTTTGGAGATCAGTGGCTCGTTAAAACCGTACTACTCTGCAATTTGGTGGATGCGCTTCGCTTATCCACCAAAATTCCGCATATTTCCGCGCCAATAAACTCCATATCTAGAGTAACTTTATTAAAGATTCAAGCATCTCTGTCGAATATAAACACGGGCAATCTAAAAACTATCTTAGATTAATCATTTAGATCGCAGAAGTCCACGCAAGCCCTTGCATGTCTTTTCAGCGCTCCACTGATTATTCTAGGATGATCTAAACAGTCGATTTAGAATATGAAACATTCTGCACGTGCCGTAATACCGATACCGGATTGCGATGATAGCGCCAGGTTTGATCCGAATAGCCGTGGGTTAAGCGATGTCGATAGCTTTGTAACCGAGATTTTAGCCGATCTACGTAACAATCGCTTAGTATTACCGACCTTGCCAAACTTGGCCATCAATATCAATCGTGCAGTCTCCAGTGATAATTTTAACGCCAAAAAAATTGCGCGGCTCATCAGCTCCGACCCAGCAGTATCAGTAAATATCATACGGGCAGTCAACAGCCCGATGCTACGGGGTAATACTAAGATCGACAGTGTACAAATGGCAGTGACGCGTATGGGCTCTAATACCGTACGAAATATTGTGACTGCCGTATTAGTAAAACAATTATTTTCGTCAAAAAATAAAATACTAAAGAAAATGCTGTCCAAGATTTGGACCCACAGTACGCATGTCGCGGCTCTGTCTCATATCCTGGCGACAAAATGTAGCAGCATTTCACCTGACGAAGCCATGGTTGCCGGTCTGCTGCATGATATAGGCAAGCTGCCAATTATTGCCAAGGCCACTAAAATACCCAACCTCGACAAAAATATACACATCTTAAATTCGGTGCTGGATAAGCTACATCCGACCCTGGGAGCCGCTATATTAAAATCATGGGATTTCCCCCAGTATATTGCCACGGCAGTGGCCGAACACGAAAATATGAAACGTGACAGCGAAGCACTCGATCATACCGATATCGTCATGGTCGCCGACATCCATAGTCACCTAACCACCCCCGGTTATGTGCCCATCGATCTAAATACTATACCGGCGTTAAAAAAACTATCACTCGATTCAGATACCAGTATTCAGATACTCAAGGACGCGCACGAGGAAATGCTGGAAATTCAAAAAATGTTGCTTGCTTCTTAGAAGAGACACTTAAAATCTCAAGTTTCGGAGTTCAAGAGTTTTTAACAAGAGGACCTAATGACATGCTGATCGCATCCCACGCACTGACTCTTGGGCTATCGGTGATAACAGCAAACGTGGAAGAATTTTCACGTGTGTCGAATTTGGTAGTGGAAAATTGGTTAGACTGATCGTGACTTAAACCTTTGTCATTTATCTATCCTATCTGAGCAACAGACTTTTACAATCTATTTGGCGTAACCTCAACCCCAATCAGCTTGGCAATATAACTACCAATTAAAAATTGACATATATGAACTACAAGTTCAATATTGTACAGCATGTGGATAAGAAGAGAAATTAGCGA
>JBGMRO010000491.1:0-3607 GCA_048061555.1 Thiohalomonadales bacterium
AGCTACCTAAGGCCAAACCCAGAAAAAATGCTGCCAATACCGTGCTGATAGAGGCGCTAGTAGAGCCCATACTCAAGCCCAATAATCGCACCCATACGACCTGATAGGTCAAACTGGCGATACCCGACAATAATAAAAAAGCCGCTGCGACTTTAATCATTCCATGACACTCCTGCAGATTACGTCGGCATCATACCGAGTTAGGCTCGGAAATATAAGCGACGGCTAAAGAAAAAAACGAACAAATAAAAACGTTCTCGATAATTGCTCCTGCATGATCTGCATTCCCGCCGTCCATGGCGGTCGTTTTTATACGATTGTGCTGGATTTTTGGGTTGTTTGCATAAATATACCTACTTACTTATTTTTTCTACACACCTACCACGCATACGTAATATGCGTGTAAGATTTATCCTACAGCACCTGTACGCACACATATATATTGTTTTTATTCAATATATTACAGACTATTTTTTAGAGCAGCATTAGAGAAATAAATTGATAACTAGGTGTTTTAGCTACTTGGAAAAAACTAGCCGATATGAGCAATGATTAACCAAGCCAAATGACCCCTAATTAGCTAAATACACTTATGATAACTAAAATAGCATAATAAAAAACCTTATTAAATTCATACCATTACATCAATAATATTATTTATTAATAAATCCACAGATTTATTGACTCAGGCCAAACTAATATGCTATTTTTACTATTAACTGGCGTAATTTACACTACACACGTGTATTTGTAACGTGTCTAAATATCTACGCGCTAATATTGTTTGCGAAACAAGGTTTGTTGCAAACATATAACGTGACAAGGTTTGGCCGTTTATAGTGATTATATAGAATATTGCGGTTGAACTAATGAACAGACGTAGGCTCAAACGAAATATCAAGTACATATGTTTTCGCAAGGTAGATAAACACTAGATCGTAAATCGTACAGACTGGTTCGATATCTACACAATTTTAATTAACTGGCAGGAGAACGAATATGGGAATGGGAATGGGAATGGGAATGGGAATGGGTGCTGGAATGGGAATGGGTGCTGGAATGGGAATGGGAATGGGCATGTAATCCCACTGCTAAACTTTATCATCATCTAGACCGACCGACATTTTACTCCGTATAGGGTGAGCACAAACTGAATTACGAACCGTGTATTGTCGGTATATATACCTAACCACAAGTATATAGCAGTTATTAGCTTAAAAGACTAGAAGTTAGAAACAAGGTCAACGAGGTTATCTTGTTGATTAACAAAGGGACACACTGTGTCCCTTTGTTGTTTTTACGAGTTTTATTTACAACGGCTTCCATAAATCTGCCCGCCGAAATCTTTCCAAGTCACCTTCCCGAATTTTCTCCCCCGGTCTGCCACGCTATCGCGGCTTGATACTCATTATGACTGCGAATCAATTCTTCATGTGAACCAATATCGATACTGCCATCTCCATTCAAGTAACAGACTCGGTCTGCATTGCGTAACGATGAATAACGGTGTGCAATGATTAGCGTGGTACGCCCTCGGCGTAAGGTCTCTACTGCACCCACAATCGCTTGCTCTGATTCGCTATCCAAGGCAGACGAGGCCTCATCTAGGATCAAAAACGGCGCATTACGTAAAAAGGCTTGTGCGATGGATAAGCGCTGACATTGACCGGCCGACAAGACTACCCCTCCCGGTCCGATGGGGGTATCTAAGCCTTGTGGCAATCTGCTGATAAATTCCCAACAGTGGCTGAGTTCACAGGCAGTTTGTATCGCCTTTTCCCCTGCATCACGCTTCGCCAGCCTAAGGTTCTCTCGTATAGTACCGTTGATCAGGAACGCTTGCTGCCAGACTACCGAGAACTGCGCACGCAATTCATTAATTGGCCAGTCGCGAACATCCAGGCCATTAACCTTAATACTGCCCGCATTTAAATCGAAAAAGCGCAATAACAAATTGACCAAGGTGGTCTTTCCTGCGCCGCTGGCGCCAACGATCGCGATCGTCTCGCCTTTATCAAAACAACAACTTACCCCAGCAAATATGGGTGGCCCCTCGGAAAAACTGAAATGGATGTTCTCTAATTCAATACGACCCGCCGCGTCCGCCTGATTGGGTATCTTAATAGAACCCAAGTTGGCCTGTATGAGTGGTTGGGCATTATTTAGCTCATTGAGGCGAGTCACGGCGCCGAGCGCGCCCTGAAATTGCAGTGGGACTTGCGCAAGACCGCGCAGTGGTACCGATAAATAACCTAAAAATAATATAAAGCTAATCAAACTACCCGCGTCCATACGACCGGCCTGAATGGCATCGACACCAAAGTACACGAGCACAATGGCCGATATCAGGGTAAGCCAGGAGAAACCCGCGTCATGTATTGCATCGATGATCAGCGCGCGCAACGACCAAAAACGGGTCTTTTCGATAACCTCGGCATGTTTTTCTTGGATTTGCAGCTCTGCATTAAACGAAGTAATACCATGCAGATTCATCACCACTTGATCTTCAAAACCCAATAACTCGCCGTTATAGCGATAAAAAGCCTGCGAGGCGCGACCCTTTTTGGGCGCCAAGATACGTTGCTGGATATAAAATAGTGGCGCTATACCCAGCGCAATAATGGCTAGGCGCCAGTCTATCCATACCAACATGGTAATAAAAACGCTCAATACCATCGTATGCGATAGGATCAACAACGGAATCTCTACCATAATCGTTTTTAGTTGTTCTATATCGTTACTTAACCGAGCGAGCAGATCGCCCTTGCTATACCCGGCCGTACCATTGGAAGATAGCCGCATAATTTGACTAAGAAACGCCTGCCTTACCTCACAAATGAAACGCAGACCGAGTGCATATCGCATCGTATCGTAAGATAAATGCAACGCATATTTAATGAAGACCACAGCCGAGATAATCATCAGGACTTGATTCAATGGCCCTATTTGATCCTGATGGATGAACATGAGCGGCTTACCTATTAACCACAGCAAACTGGTATTCGCCACCGTGATGATAATCAGTACTAGCGACATGAGCGCGATGCGCCACTTTTGCTCACGAAGATAACGGGAGTAGTCACGGTAGACTTCTGGATAGGTGGAAAAATAGGAGCTGATGCGTTGCAACACTGATGTAGTGTCCTAAACTGATGAGCGATGGAGGCTATCTTTACACAAAAAACAATAAGTTAGCAAACCCTCATAAAAAAGGCGCCCGTAGGCGCCTCAATGTAGGGTATATATCACATATATCCCACGTATCCTCCCCCAAATGGAGGTTTATTATGGTTATTTTCACTCACTTTGCGTTACAACGACTGCCCATGCTCCCCCGTCGTGTAACTATTTAATGTCGAGCCATATCCCTTATATGATCCGACACCGCCCTTGAATCCTGGTATCACCTGTTAGTCAGCCTTTTATTGAAAGTCGACAACAATAGATTCAATAATCTCGACCAATAGTATTACGTATTGTCATGCCGATGACATTCCCTGCAATGCCTGTAGGCCAGTCTAGCAATCACGCTCCGTAATCGTCAAGAAACTATATAAATTTTAATTATCAAATAACTACCTGCTGACATGCGCCACAATTATGTAGT
>JBGMRO010000492.1:0-3601 GCA_048061555.1 Thiohalomonadales bacterium
TTCCATTCTACCACGGCTAGAGGTGTATGCTCGCGATGCATTAACAAACGTTGGAGCGAGATCTGCAGAACCTCTTCGGCGGACTTAAGCTCTTTTTCAGTGGCAACTCTTAGATTGACCTCATGTGATAGACGACGATTCCAAAAAAAGAAAATACCCAGCAAAACCAAGGCAATAACAATAACTTGGTAAACTAATGTATAATCTGTTTTTGCTGCAAATTTTTGTTTGATCCATGCATCGAGTATTACTTGCTGCTGTCCAGGGCTGATTTCGTTAATCGCTTTGTTTAATATAGGAACGAGCTCAGCGAGATTTTTCTGCACACCTAAAGCTAATTTGGTGTCAAACTCAGTTTTGCCAACAATTCTGACATTGTTTAATCCGAGCTCTGCTATGGTGTAACTGCATAGGGCTAACGTACATAAAAGTGCATCAACTTCACCCGTGGAAACAGCAATTAAGCCATCATCTATATCAGCGACAGTTACAAATTGGATATTCGCATACTTCCTACGAATTTTGGCGGCATAACCATAGTCTTTGATTAGCGCAATTTTCCTATTTTTAATTTTTGTAATGCCCTCCACATAATTTTCTCTATTATGCATTACAATAGCTATAGGGTTAGATAAATAACTATTTGTAAAAATTAGATGGGATTTTAGATCTGAATCGTCTGTTTCCGAGAGTATATCGACGCTGCCATTTTTTGCTTTATCTGTAGATTCGGTCCACGTTTTACTCGGATTTATCTCAAATTTAATTCCCGTTAGTTTGGAAATTATTTTTAGATGTTCCGCTACGATACCAATATATTGACCATTGCTATTAAACGCCTCATACGGTAACCAATTTGGATCACCGGTAAAACTTATTGAGGGATGCTTATTAAGCCACTGAAGCTCACTATTGCTCAAATCTATTCGAGGGGCTGGAGCCGACAAGACGTTCGAGAATGGCAGTAAGAATAGAACGATGATAGATATGTGTTTTATACCGATAGTTATTGGCATGATGACATCCCTATTTTCATTAAAGTTGTAATCTTGTATCTGTCAGATTAGTCGTACCGTCGTTATATTTCTGATATTTCACGAGGGTGGTGTTGTTCTGAATAACTTCGTGGGTGTTGGTTGGGGTAATACCCAGACGCATTACAGGAGATTAGAACATTACTCGACAATTGCAAACAAAGTTGTCCTGTAATAGATGTATTATAAATACATATTAATTTCACAAAACGAACTAGTGATTGAGACCCGTGCGTATTGTCAGGAGAATTCGTTGTCACCGATAGGGGTTATGCACAGACTAGTCCGCGTCTACACAAAAGCAATTATTAGGATAATTCGTTTTCTCAACGGCCGAGTCATGGAGTAAAACCATCAAGCCTATAATTCCCTTTTTACCCTAACTCACTGTGGTTCTATTAAAATGCTGAAATTTATGAAGAGATTGGGTATTTTACAACAATCGGTCGATTTTTCAGAGCAAAACTGGTTAGAACTAAAACATTTTGCGGCCAAGTAAAGACATTTCTATAGACTGCAATGTCGAAAGTGTCGCCATTCGAAAAGTTGAAGTAGACGCTTCTATTGAGTTATCACGTTGGACGTACCAAAAATTAACTCTCTAATTTCACTAACAGGATACTAATATATGCAACAAAAATTTGATTAAATATAGAATAGTCCATAAATAACAGTAGGTTACGGTATTATTTGTATTGATTTAACGAATTGCAGGCCGATCTTTCTTATTTGTTCAAATTGCTTGAAAATGCCTCGATGAGTCCCATATTCAAACTACGAAGAATATGCGAGAATTCGCACGCCACGCCTGATACCGAGTGGATGATTATTGACACCCAATTTTCTACACGATGTCTCCATGGTAGAGCGGCAATGACAGCTGCGAAGCATATAATGCCAAATACGTGAATTAGATGAGTTTAACTATCAATGAGGAATTTAAAATGAGTGTTGAGGCCCCAGCGGAGAGTACAACAAAAGAAACCATGGGTTTTCAAACCGAGGTGAAACATCTGCTTCATCTTATGGTTCATTCGTTATATAGCAACAAGGAAATTTTCTTACGTGAATTAATTTCCAATGCTTCTGACGCGGCAGATAAGCTACGCTTTGATGCGATCAAGGACAAAAAATTATATGGCGACGATAGTGAGCTCGAAATTCATGTCGAGTTTGATAAAGAGGCGCGCACGGTTACGGTACGTGACAACGGTATAGGGATGTCACGGGAAGACGTCATCTCCCATATAGGCACTATCGCCAAATCGGGAACCAAGCAGTTTATTGAATCATTGACGGGTGACCAGGCTAAGGATGCCAATTTAATCGGGCAATTTGGCGTTGGTTTCTACTCCACTTTTATTATTGCTGATAAGGTGACGTTAAATACGCGTCGTGCCGGAAGTGCTAGCAATGAAGGTGTCGAGTGGACATCAGAGGGCGAGGGCGAATTTACGTTGCAGGCGATAGATAAGGAACAGCGTGGAACCGAAGTCATTTTACATTTAAAGAAAGATGAGGACGAATTTCTGGACGGTTATCGTTTGCGCAATATCATTAGCAAGTATTCTGATCATATCCCCTTACCCATCATCATGGAAAAACAGTCAACACCCAGTATGGATGATAAAGACGATAAAGATGATGAAAACAAGGACAAGGACAAGGAAAAAGAAGACAAAATCGAATATGAAACCGTCAATCAAGCCTCTGCTTTATGGACGCGTGCCAAAAAAGACATTAGTGATGCAGAATACAACGAATTTTACAAGCATGTCGCCCATGATTTTGAGGACCCGTTGGAAAGAACCCACAATCGGGTGGAAGGGACTAGCGAATATACTACCTTGTTGTATATACCCCAACGAGCACCATTTGACCTTTGGGATAGGGAGCGTCGTAGTGGTATCAAATTATACGTAAAGCGTGTCTTTATAATGGACGATGCCGAAAATTTAATGCCGAACTATTTACGTTTTGTCAAAGGTATTATTGACTCCAATGATTTGCCACTCAATGTTTCCCGCGAGATATTACAAAAAAATAAGGTCATCGATACGATTAAGACGTCTTCGGTGAAAAAAATATTGAGCCTATTGGAAAATATGGCGGAGAAAGATAAAGACAAATACAATAAATTCTGGGCGGAATTTGGCAAAGTCTTGAAAGAGGGGCCCGGTGAAGATTATACCAATAAAGAGCGCGTAGCAGGTCTATTGCGTTTCTCTAGCACACTCAACGATGCTGAAGAGCAAGAAGTTTCATTGAAAGATTATATTTCTCGCATGAAAGACGATCAAAAGGCAATCTATTTTGTCACCGCGGACAGTTTCGCCGCAGCAAAAAATAGCCCGCACCTTGAAATTTTTCGCAAGAAGGAAATCGAAGTATTATTGCTAGCAGACCGAGTCGATGAATGGTTAGTGAGTTCATTGATGGAATTCGATGGTAAAAAGATTGAGAATGTCACCAAAGGCACATTGGATCTAGGTGATCTGACGGACAAGGAAGAAAAAGAAGCCCAGGAAAAAATAGGTAAAGAGTTTGAATCCGTTATTACTCAACTT
>JBGMRO010000493.1:0-3594 GCA_048061555.1 Thiohalomonadales bacterium
AAAATCTCGAAGAAAACAGGCGCTCCTGTCGCCGAATTGATCCGGCGTGCCATTGATAATTTTATTAAACTGATGAAAGGAGATTAAAAATGAAATTTCTAATAATGCTCGTGATGTTTTTATTCGCATCCGCATCATCCTATGCTGATGAATTTAATGTCAGTGTTGCTTTAGTAAAAAATAACCAAGAAGTTTGCTGCAAAACAACATCCAGTATTGCCATTATTGGAACAAAAACATGGGGCACCAATTATCTAATTGGCATTGATGGTTATTTCGCTCCAGGACTAGGCGCTGGCATCAAGGTTGGCAAAAAGCTTAACGACTGGACTATTTTTGTAGGGACAGGTTTATTTACTGATTCCTTGACTAAAGGTATTGATGTAAATGGCACCGATGTATCCACATCATCCGGCGGTGTTGCGAATACTGTCTACACAGAAGCACACTACAAGAAGTTTTTTGCGAGATATACACTATCAAGTGCTAATTTCGATCTTTTTGCTACGCGAACAGATGGTAACGGTAATACTTTTACCGGAACTGAAAACGTGTCTACAAATGACAGCTCACTATGGATTGGATTGAAATTTAATACACAATAAATGTGTTGGTGGATACTTTGAATGACCCAGGGAAGGATCATTCAATTTACTTAATTAAATTTATATCCATACTTTTCAATGATTTTTGACTCCACTTCTCTCACCAGCTCTATAAATCTCGGCGTGTAGTAATCTCTGTAGTTTTTGTGCACCTTATGGTTCAAGACAGGACGCCGCTCAAGTTCAGAGACGCTTTCCCCCGTTATTAAAGACAGCTCGGGAATTAGGTTTTCGTACCGATGAATGATAGTTCTTTCGTCTATTGTCCTAGCGAGAAATTCACCGTATTCCCCTATACGGCCAACCAAAAATTCATTAAAAAGTACCAGTGAATCATTATGGGCCGCCCATGAAACATACCAGTCCCAAGGATTACGAATAAAGCCATGTACAGGGTACCCGTCATATTTACCCGGAAGCCAAGACGGTCTGGAAAAATGGTTCATGGAGCATCCCAGGGGGTATATATCCCTAAGCAATTTGTTCGTAAACGTACCTGCCGTCCTGGGCACATGGACATATATAAAATCATCGGCGATAAACATTAAGCAAGCCTCAGCGCATTTTCCAGTTCTTCGTCGTTGGTTGCCGCACGAACCAAAGAGAGTATGGGTTCCGCAGCTTGCTCTGCCATAAAAATGCGCTGCTTATCAATAACTTCTTTGATGGCGGCATGTTTACGCATTTGGAATAGCTCTTGTTCTGTGCTCATGATTTACCCTATGACCACGAACCCAGTCTACCCAAATTAATCTTTGGAAAAGATAGAGGGGCTTCCGTTGTACGAATTCGCAGAAATCCAGTATATATAGCCCCAGATGTCGTAGCGTCAATGTACATATATATTTGCATTAAATCACCGCCAACCCATCCAGAAATATCCTCAATCCAAGTTTGAGTTGCCCCTGCCCCGCTTAATGATGCCAATGATCTTTCAGTGCCAACAGCAACGCCGTTTCTATAAATACGAGCATAAGCTGTAAACGGAAGTGAACTATAGTGACTCGAACGGATTTTCAAATCTATCTTTAAACCCCCGTTAGCAAATCTTGGCAAAATCAATTCTACATATTTTTTGTATGTAGTTTGGTTATCTTCACCATTACTGAAATACGATGAATATTCTTTAGTCCCATCGTGAATGATGTTATATCCCTCGTCACCCTGCCATACAAAAGCAGTACCGGCTGTGTAAGGTTGTAGACCAGAATCTATTATGCTCCTGGCAGCAGGATTAAGTAATTCCCAGTTATCGTTTGTGCTGTTGTACCGGAGCAGCATTTCATAGTCAGCGCCATAAATATCGCCAGCAATAAGAGCCTGATTCCCCCATCTAACGATTGTTTTTACGACCAGGGAATCTGGCTTGAATGTAGGAGTCGTTGACGTGTTGGCGCCAGAGGCTCGAACGATACAAGTCAGTCCGTTTGTCAACGCGGCAAATACCGGAGAGAAGGTGGCTGTAATAGCGTCTACAGTGCCGCCACCGGAGGCAGACATGAATCCCATCAACTTCGATTGCAGGATACTGGTCGGCTCCTGATCGGCTACGGCGTCAATGACAACGACTTTACCGGTATGGGTCTTGTCCCCTGCGATTGTCTCGGCAACAGTGACCTGGCTGAATTCATTTAGCGTACCTGCGGTTACGCGAAGTTCAACAGCTTCACCGCCTACATAGGTTTGTGCCACTGGTGATCCAAGAGAAGTCTCTTGCCCTCGGGCAACGGTAAGCTCATCAACAGATCGTGACGTGCAATAACAGACTTCAGCGGTTCCGTCTGATTGCTGTATGGTGACTGCAAAATGTTCGCCGGCAGCAGGTGAAGGAAACAAAGATCCATCACCTGGATTCAGGCTTATGGTTGTCGTTGTATTATTGTGGGCACCACTAAGCGTGGTGATCGCCTTGTTATTCCATAGAAATTTATCGGCCATTTCGTTTCCTCGTTTAGGTCGCGCTAACGCCCCAGTTAATCGCCAGGGTATCTGCCGCCAGTTTGTTCACAACAGCAAAGGTAACTCTGGCCAATAATGTTCCGGCTGAAACTGCATTAAGAATACCCAGCTCGGTCAAAGCGCCTGTACCGGTTCCCGCCGGGAACGTCGCTGCATACGTTGTGGTTGCGGCAGCAACGGTAGTGGTGGAAAGGGCAACACGGGCTAGTTCTGTCTCCAGCGTGGTATTTCCAACAACAGGCGAAGTCGAACCTGTACCGCACGCCATCCATCCCATCGCCGTAGGGTTAATATCATCATCGATCCTCTGGGCTATCCAGTTCTTGCCCACGGTGACGACAAGGTTATGTGCTGTCCGTCTCTCCTTGAGTTTTCCATCAGGGCCAAACAGGAGGATTTCCACGTTGTCTTTCAAAATAAGATTGTCTTTTATTTTCATGCAGTGAATACCTCACTTCCATCATCATTTACGGAAAGTTGATTAACAGCAGATCCATTAACTCCACCAATACCTTCTTCATACAAACTCATACTAAGGCTGTCTGTCATTGACACGCTATCGGATAGGGTCTTGGTAACATCTTTAACAACAGAATCAGTTATTGGAGTGCTGTCAGATAATTCTTTGGTAACATCCTTTGAAAGGCTGTCTTTTACCAAAAAACTATCTTGAATTTCCCTGGAAACATCTTTCGCAACACTGTCTGTCATTACAACAGGGTTTATAATTACGCCTGGGGAAAGCAACCAGATATGCTTGTTTGAATAATTCCCGAAGTGTTCCGGCGTTGGGTCAACAAAGGTAACGTCGGCAACAAGTAATTGTTGGCTTACAATTGCCCTGTAATCAAAGCTGTCAATATTTACCGAAATATCAGCAGCTCTTATGTTCTGGTAATTTACAATCGCCTTGTAGGCATTGGCGACGGTGGGATCATTTACAGATACATTGGTTGTTCTGATCTTTTGATAGCTGATAGAAGCATTAATCATTAGTTAAACGATTCAAGAACCTTGACTTCAAGTTCTT